>JAUWDN010000011.1 GCA_030608765.1 Promethearchaeota archaeon | reverse complement strand
CCTAGTCTTTCAATTTCGTCGCATGCTAATATACCTAAACTTCCAGAAGATGTAATTATTGCAATGTTCTTACCTTTAGGTAAGGGTTGAGTAGCAAATACTTGAGCGATATCAAACATCTCGTAAAAATTATTTACGCGATAAATACCGGAATATTGTTTGAAAATCGCATCGTAAATTTTATCGTCTCCAGCAATAGAGCCAGTGTGACTCTTTATCGCTTTAGAACCAATTTCGCTACGACCATTTTTTAGAATTATAACAGGTTTAGTCAATTTTCTTAATATTTCTATTAACTTTGGTCCTCGTTTCACGCCTTCTAAATAAACCGTTATTACATTAGTATTCTCATCTTTCTCAAGATATTCCAACATATCAATCTCATCAACATCTACTTTATTTCCAAGAGTTATAGTTTTCGAAAAACCAATTTTCTGACTTGCTGACCATTCAACAAATATATTTCCTAACACACCTGATTGCGCGATAATAGAAATAGTGCCCCCTTCTATAGATTGATTAAAATCTATTTCTGTAGTCGTAAATTTGTTATTGAAATTAGTAACACCTACACAATTAGGACCAATTATTCTAACATTCGAATTTTTAGCAATTACCTCTATTTCTTCTTGGATTTTAACAAATTTTTCGATACCCGTTTCAGCAAAGCCTGCGGTTTCTATAATTATTCCTTTAACTCCTTTTTTGACAGAATCCTTCACTATTTGAAGCACATGTTCATTATTTACTACGATAATTGCTAATTCGATGTCATCTAGTATATCATTAATATTTTTGAATACTTTATGACCAAAAATAATATCTTTATTTATATTTACGGGATATGTTTTAAATTTCGAATTCAATAAATAATTTGTCATAGTATAACCAAATTTGAAAGTATCTGAAGCACCTATAATAGCAATGGATTTAGGGTTAAAGAAAACGTCCATATCAGTTATTTGATCGCTCATAATTTAATTTGTCCCTTTGAAAAGAATATATAAAAGATTATAATTTATTGAACTTAAAATTTAGTTTTGAAGGTTGAAACTATATTGTTTTCGAAATTAGGGGTATTTATATTCTAAGACGTAAATAAAATGTAAGACGAAAAAATACATTATTTTTTGATTTTCTAAATGGAAACAATAGCAATCAATAGGTATATTGAAGTCATATGTCCTGTGTGTAAGTCTAAAAAAATTATTCAGATTCCCAAATCTATAATCAATCAAGCGTCTCAATTAACTACTATCTCGGTTCCTAAAGATAAAGTATGTCAACACCACTTTCAATTATTTCTGGACAAAAATTTTTCAATTCGTGGGTATCAGAAAGTAGATTTTCAATTAAATCCAGAAAAAACCAAAAAGGATAAAAACCTTAAGCCGAGCTATAAGGATCACTTTGTCAATAGCTTAGACCTTTACAATTCAATTAAACCAGAAGAAGATATATCAGAAAAAACGATCTATAAAAAACAAACAAGTCAATTCGAAGAAAATTTTAACAAAAAAAATAATATGACTTTACAAGAGATTTACGAAGAATTTTGGGAATTTATTAACGATAAAAATGAAATTTTTCGAAAATTTATTATTAACGATAAAAAAAGGAGAGCGCTTTTGAAAATAAGAAACACGACTTCATTATCAAACAGTAAATTTTTCGAAAATAGTCCTAAAAATTAATTATTTAACAAATTAGCAATAACTTTTTTATTAAATTAGGTTATATATTTTTTAATTATTTAGTAATTCTTGAAATTTCTAGATTATTTTTTGTGAGAGCTTAGCTTAATGACTATAGCTGGATTAATCCAAAAAGAATTTAATCGAATTAAATCTGATAGAAGAACTTTACTTCTTCTATTTACTATTCCTATGATACTAATCGTTATTTTTGGGCTTACTACAGGTGTTGGTCCTACTAAATTTTTTACTGCTGTAATAATTAGCCGCGATGAAATGCCTACTTATGATAATTTTGCGTCAAACTCATCAGAGTATGATGACATTTTCATCTCAATAATGGAACACAATACAACAGCATGGGATCTTTATCGCTATTTCAATAGCACTAATAGCGGGGAGTATAACCAAGCAGTCAATCAATGTTTTTCCTTATTAAAAAACGATATAATAGATGTTTTTATTGTGCTTCCTCAGAATTTTTCTGAGTCAATAGTAAATAATTCTAACCCTGTTTTAATATACTATATTGATGGATCTGATTTAAGTGCTGTCGGTGCGATCGAGGTTGCGCTCCAAGAACCAATAGCTCTTTTTCGGGTAGAAATTAATATGTTAGAAAATTTTACCATAATGGTCCCTCACCTTGAATTCGGAGTTCCTTCGTGGGAATCTCAACTACTCAATTATTCTCTTTCTTTAATTTTACCGATAATAATAATAGGCACTACAATGAACCTAACATCATTGTCAATTGTATCCGAAGGTCCACTTCCAAGAATGCTTATAACACCTACATCAAAGAGAGATATTCTCATTAGTAAATTAATTGCAAATACAGTAATAATGCTAGTGCAGGCCACAGAAATATTTGTAATGACTTCTTTTTTCGGGCTATATAGTTTAGGATCTCTATTTGCTTTCTATCTAGTTTTGGTCATGATTGGCCTCAGTGGAGTAGCAATTGGTCTATTTATCTCAGCTATTAGTCCGACTGAACAAGGAGCTAATCAAATGTATTTGATGTTGTTTATTGTTATGATTATTTTTTCAGGTACGCTTTTACCAGCTGAATCATTAGGAGGGGCACGGTTCCTTGCAGACTTTCTTCCTTTAAGCCATGCTTCTGTTTTAATCACAGATATTACGTTAAGAGGATTAAATTTAAATATAGAACATATGCTTTCTCTGCTATTAATTTCGTTAGTTTTCTTAACTGCTGCGTACATTTCTTATAAATTTAAAAAACTGGAGGTGTAATAGAATCAGAAGCAGAGAAAACCATAACAAAAATAATTTAGAGTCAAGCAAATTAAAGAATTTAAATTTTAAAAAAGGGCTTCTCAGATTACTTAAACAAATTAAAAAAGAGTTTCGTCTACTATGGACAGATAAGTTCAATATTTTTATAGCTTTGATTGTGCCTCCTCTTGTGGTTGTTGCAATAGGCTTAACTTCTAGTAATTCAGGTGCTACTATGCAGCCTATTAATTGTGTAGTGGTATCCTACGACTCTAATACATTTATAGAAGAAAATAATTTTACCGAATCAGAACTGGATGATTATAACCTCAAATATGTAGAAGCTGTAAATAGTTCGAATTTATTAAACCTCGTCCAATTTTTTAATGCTACGGAAGAAATTTACGCGATGGAGACAGCAAGAAATTATTTGACTGCTAAAAAAATTAAAATTATTATTTCAATCCCTGTTGATTTCTCGGAGTTGATCACCTGGGGGTATCCCGGATTAATAGATTGTATAACAGATTCGTCAGATATAAAAAAAATTCAAGCAAGTTTAAATGCGGTTTATGACTCGATTAAAATTTTCGTCTCTCAAAACAATTTAACTCCTCAGTTTGAAATAAATGGTTTTGAAGAGTTTTCAATTCCTGAGGGTTATAGTTTCAACTATAATTACATGATGGTATTAGTTCTCTCTTTCATGATTATTGGGGTGGGTATGGTTTCAACAATTTTGACAATTGTCCAAGAAAAACCAGTTGCTAGATTACTACTTACACCCGTCAAGAGAGTTGAGATTCTAACAGCTAAATACCTTACTTATATGAGTATTTTGGTAATTCAAAGTTTCTCACTTATTATTAGTGCGTTAAGTTTTGGATTGTATTTAGTAGGTTCATTTTTTGATCTCTTTCTCTCACTTTTTATTTTAGGATTCACAGGTCTTGCGATAGGTATTTTTATAAGCACTTTAAGCAAAACTAAGACACAAGCAAACCAACTATTTTTAGCTACATTTCTGGTATTAATTCTTTTAAGTGGGATATTCATTCCAATTGATGCTATGCCCATCTATTTACAGGTTTTTGCATACATACTTCCGTTATCTCATGGAAGCCCTTTAATTACGGGAATAATCACTAAAGGAAAATCAGTGTTCGGTTTTGACTTTTTTGCGTTATTAGGCGTAAGTTTAACTCTCGTAGTTTTGTCATTTATAATATTCCAAAGAAGAAAATATGAGGTGTAAGATGGAGCTTACCGAAACTTCTGAAGATGCAATGGTATCAGTAGATAATCTGAATGTTATATTTGGGAAAAAGCAAATAGTTTATGATGTGTCTTTTAACGTGAAAAAGGGTGAAATTATTGGTATGTTTGGTATTTCTGGAGCTGGAAAAACAACTATTATAAGGGTCTTGACTTGTCAAATTGAAAAAAAGAATTGGAATGGAAATGTACTAGTTACAGGTTTAAATCCTAGTAAAAAAGCTAATTACTCAAAAATTTTAAGCAATATTGGATACGTACCACAATTAGAATTATTAAATTTATATTTTGATTTAAATCCTATGGTAAACGTTGAAGTCTTTACATCAACTTACGGCATGAATAAAAAAACAGCTAAATTAACAGCAGAGAAACTATTTGGGATATTAGATATTCCTAAAGATACTTGGAAAAAAAGAGTAAAAAAAATGAGTGGAGGGGAAAAAAAACGCCTTTCAATGGCTATTGGTTTAATTCATAGCCCTAAAGTTTTATTTCTCGACGAACCAACAACCGGCGTAGATGCATCGAAGCGCTATCAAATACTTAGTTATCTAAAGAAGTTAAACCAGCAATTAAGCACAACAATGTTTATCATATCTCACGATTTAGAAGCGTCATTAATATGTGATAAAACTGCAATCCTAAGAGAAGGAAGATTACTTGAATTTGATTCTCCTCAAAATCTAATAAACGCTTTACCAAGTAATGGCTTAGTAGCAAGAGTCTCAATTGAAAATTTAGACCAAGAAATAATTAAAACGATTCAAAAGTATCCTTCAATAAAAAAAGTATTACGAGTTGGGAATGAAACTATAGAGGTATTAATGGATGACTTTGAAGATAATTTACCTAAATTAATGAAATTTCTATTTGAAAACAAGTTTAAAGTTATTTCAATGAGCAGAGACACAGCTAACTTTAGAAGATACTTTCAAATTAGAATTCAAGAAGAGGAAGAAAAAGAAACTAAACAGAATCATATGGAATTAATTAATGAAGGTGGATCTTAATAATAAAGCTAAGTCGGAAAAACAAGAAATGGATTAAAAGACTCATTATATTCAGCATTTTAGTTGGAACTCCGATTTTATCTTTAGTTTTAATAAATGTTCGTTGGACTTACTATATAAGTGAAGAAGATGTAATTCAAGTTAAGAATCTGGCAACTCTATTCACGAGTACTCATCACAATGACATAGGATTATTTGTTGAACCGGATATTGATTCAAATTATAGAGCTATTGATTCTATTAATTATTCTTTTTCAAGTATTTATGCTCCAGAGTTATTAAATCCTAATAACAACCCTAATTTGGAATTTTTCTTTCGTGATTTCTTTTTTGATTATATATTTGAAAAGCAAAATATTGACGGTTCATATTCAGATATAGCTGGATTTGGAAACATGTTTTCAACTTATGAGGCAATTGAAACTCTAAAAATAATGAATACATCGTATCTTGAGAAAAAAATCCAACTTGGCGAAACTGAAGATATTGCCGATTATTTAGTAAACGCCCTAAATGGAGGCGGGTGGGGTTTTAAATTTAATCAACTTTTAAACGATTCTGATATAATTTCAACATTTTGTGCCATTAATTCAGCATACAGTATAGCAGAAAGTTCAATTCTTACTAACCAAAAAATTGGAGAATTCATTAATTCTACTTGGACTCCTCTGATAGGTAGTTATAGAATAACAAATGATTCATTAATAGCAACTCCTGAAACAACATATTTTGGCGTAAGAGCATTTTTAGGAATGAATATGTCGTATAGTTTAGCTGAGCGCCTAGATATTGGAGCTTATTTCAGTTCACATTATAATCTAATCGATGGAGGGTATCTTAATCCTGAAACGGGCATGTCTGATGTCCAAACAACTTATTACTCAATTTCAACACTAGATCTATTAGGGCTTAATTTTTTAATTAATGAGAATAAAACATTAAATTTCGTCTTAAATTGTTCAAATAATAATGGTGGATTTGGAGTTCGCCCTAACGTTACAATTTCTGATTTCAAGTCAGGTTGGGCAGCAATGAAATCAATCGATATTTTAAAAAGCATGATAGTACTTACTCCTGAAGAAACAAACGCGATAAACCAGATCTCAATTAGATATTATAGATGGTTACACTTTTTCCAAGCAAGAAATGCTCTATTCGGGCAAATTACACTTGAGTCTAATTATTTTGGGATGTTAACATATTATAATATGGGCTATTTAGATTCTATTGAGACTCCACAGTTTCAATTTGTAAAAAATAACATCTTAAATTTTACATGGATGTGTTACAATCTTAACGAGGGAGGATTTGGCTCACAACCCGGTCAAAACGCAACTCTTTTTTCTACATATTGTGGTCTTAAGCTGTTGCAAATGATAATCCCAATATACCGCCCTTGGTTTCCACCATATTTATTAAATATTACTAAAAACTACTTGGCAAATTTACAGAATCCTGATGGAGGTTTTAGAGTAGGAAACGATGTCGATCATGTATTATCCCTATTTGGATCCTATTCTATCATTTTTACTGATCTTATAAACACAAATGTGTCCACTGTAGAAAGCACTTATTGGGCATTAATTTCCTTAGAGTTAATAAATGGATTAAATAGAATTCATTATGATAATCTAACACATTGGGTAAGGTCGTGTCAAAATGCTGACGGAGGATTTTCTATATTTATAGGTTTTCATAGTGATATTATTTCAACATATTATGGTTTACAAATTTTTCACGAGGGTTTTATTAACGGCCCCATGTCTAAAATGTCAGCAATTGATTTTCTAAAACTATCGCAAACTTCCGATGGTAGTTTTTCTCTTATACCTATGATGGGACAATTTTTAGATTTACCATCTTCTTTTCTTACTACATACATGGCTTCTAAGGCTCTTTACGATTATAATTTTCAACCGGAAAACATTCAAGAAGCTCTGTTCTGGTTTGCTGATTGCATAAGCAGTCGTACGGGAGGCATTGGTGATAACCCTTCATTTGGAGGGGATTTAAGAAATTCTCCGTACGGAATCATAATAATAGACGAGTTAAAATATGATCAAAGTTTTGATTCAAAACCATGGAACTTATTATTAGTTTATATTTTACTAACAGAAGCGGGAATTATTAGCATACTCATATTCCTTAAAATACGTCAAAAACTCTCGTTAATAAAAAGAATCATCCAAAAATTAGGTTTAGGAGGATTTGTAACGCCCTCTTATCTACGAAGATTTCCAGCAATTTCTTGCGAAAATTTTAGTGTATACGCTGGAGGAAAGTTAATTGTTGATTCTGTGTCTATGAAAGTAGATCATGGTCAAATATTAGGAATCTTAGGTGAAAGTGGAGCAGGTAAATCCACATTTATAAAAGGATTATTGGGAATGAGAAAAATTACCGGGTTCTGTCAAATTTTTGGATTAAACATTAATAAAAGAAATTCTAAAAAAATAAGACCAATATATGGTTATGTCCCCCAAGATCTGGGTAAAATTTATCACAACTTTACCGTCTTAGATAATTTGTTATCATTTGGAGGTCAATATGGACTAACTGAACGAGAGATCATAAGTAGGTCGAGAAGACTCCTACGCAACCTCGAAATAGAGGATAAAATGAATGAACTCGTGAGAAATCTTTCAGGAGGTCAAAAAAGAAGAGTTAGTATAGCTATTGGATTAATTCATTCTCCTATCTTTCTTATTTTAGACGAACCTACTTCAGGTTTAGATCCGATTATTCGAGAGAATTTATGGTTAGCTCTAACTAAGATAAATGAACAATTTGGAACTACGTTAATCGTAATAACTCACTATCCAGAAGAATCCCGATTTTGTAATCGCGTAGCAATTTTCGGTAGAAATAGAGGCATTATAGATTTCGGTAAACCTAAAGATTTACTAGCACAATTACCCGGAAAGGGGAGATCTATAGAATTATGTTTTAGAGAAATCAAAGAGAACGCAATTCAGAGGTTGGAAGCAATAGACGGTATTGAGAGTGTATTAGAAAATAAAGTAGGTACGGATTATTCATTATTCACCAATCTAAATGTAAATGATTTAATTAATAAAATTGAAAATGAAGTAGGAAATGATTCCATCAAAGAAATAAAGCAAATAGATTCAAAAATGGAACAATTTTTCAGATACAAATTAATAGAGGTGCCAAAAATTGAAGAACTCTAGAGAAATAGAGTTAGAACATTTAAGGCAAAAAATTCTAGAGGCAATTCGTTTTTCTAAGCGTTTCTGGATGACTTATAGGGAAAACACTTTTGGAATCGCTTCTATCATTAACTTACTTTACAAAAAATCCTTTATTGAAGTTTTGTTTTTTACAAATAGCGATGTTATTGAAAAAGGCGTACCGTTATTAAAGATTTATACTCCTATTGAGGAAGAAATTGATTTTAGTGAGATATTATTTGAACCTGATTTCGATGAGGATGGGACGATTAATCCGGCTAAAATTATTCATCGAATGAGAAGACTAATAAGAACTGAATTTCAGAACCACTTAAAACATTTAAACACTGAAGTTAAACTAATTGAAGAAAAGTTTGAAAATTATAAAATAAAAAATAATCCATATTATAGAGAAATTCGAATCTCGTATCCTGATTTTGTTATTAAATTAAAAATCAACTTAGAAAAATATCCCATTCTTCCAACTTTTTCATTTTCAAAATCACTATCAAAAATTATTTCTGAAAGAGAATTTAATGAACTAGAAATTATCAAGAATTGGAGTGTTGAAGACCCCCCACATGTTTATGAAATACCTGAAAAAGTATGCGAATTGGTTTGTACAGGCGTCAATAAAGATGAGTTAAAAGAGAATTCTCAAGATCTAGTTCTTAAGCGCGTCTCTGTAGGTAATATAATTAATAACCTTTCTTTTAAAATTCATAGAGGAAAATCTATTGGTATAATTTTTGATGAAAAACACTTGGAAAGCATCGATCCTAGATTAGATTTATTGAATTTATTTGATACTATCGCTGGAAGCCAATCTGATTTTTCAGGCTCAATAGAAATTTTCGGAATTCCAATGATATTGCTATCTAAAGAAGAAAAAGCAAAGATCTTTATCTTACCTCAAGCCTACGACTCGTCAATTACAAAGATGAGAGTTAAGAAAGCACTTCAATATAATATTAATTTAAACGAGATTTATCGGAAAAAGAAAAGTGATTTTAATTTAATTTTAAGGGATGCGGGATTAGCTCAGAGTTTGGATGAAATAATGGGAGAATTTCTAATCGAGAAATCCTATAATTTTAGCCGTAAGAAGCAGTTTATTAAGAAGGTTTTAGAATCAACAGGCTTGTTAAACAAGAAAAATAAGAAATTCTCCCAGTTAACGCCTTTAGAATTTCTCCTTTTTTCGATTACACGAGCCTTAATTCAGTCGCCAACGATTATTATGTTTTCTATTCCCTTTGGAATATTAGGAAAATTAGAATACGAGAAATTTAACTCATACATGAATAAAATCAAAGAAAACTTTCATGTAGTACTAATTTTCCATGGCCCTGAAGAAATCGTGTCAAATTGCGACCAAATTCTAACTATTACAAAAAATACTTCTAAAATAGGATCTTTTAAAGATTACATTGAAAGTTTACCCCAATATGGTGAAATTCTAAACATAGAATTGAACGATCCAGATGATTTATCGATTCAAAAACTTAAAGAAATGAAAGAAATAGATGTAATAATCGAAGAAAGAAAAAAAGAAAAATTTAAGATTTTTATCAAAGATAGTATTCCAGAAGTAATAATTCAAATAACCGAATTACTCGGTCCAAGTTTATATAGTTTTAAAAGATCTACTGCCTCAATTGGAGATTATATGGAATTTATCGAAAGTAAATGAAGTTTAAAGTTTGGATATAAAAAAAGGTAATAAAAAAAATGTTAAAAAATCTATACATACTAGATGAAAGCGGAATTTTATTATATTCCAAAGAGTTTACGAGAGAAGAACAGTATGATGACAATTTGTTAATAGGGTTTTTCACTTCCATTGCAAATTTTAGTAGGGAAGCTTTAGGAACGGCTGTAAAAAATGTTAACCTCGGTGAAAACAACAAACTTATACTCGTTCCAAACGAGGATGAAAGATTACTCGGAGCTGCTATTGTAAGCTCGAACGATAACAATGAACTGGTTACTAAAATAATAAAAGAAGTCTTACAAGAATTTATCGATTCTTATTCACCTAATTACGATACAGAGAAAATTATTCAAGAAGAAATGGAAAAAGTAATTCAAGATGTTTTAAGAACTAAAATAATTCATTCTCCTATCGTTAGAGTAACTGTTTCGTGGTTAATTAACGTACCATTTACCATTCTCTTGATTTTCGTAAGTATTAATGCTACACTTCTTATTTATGCCGCATTCAATCTAACTCAATATTTCAACTTTGATCAATTATTTTCGCGATTTTTCCCTGCTTTAATCCTTCTATCTACGGGTAATATTGTAATATTATTTCTATTTCCAAATCTTGTTTTTGGGTTTTTATCCATTAACAGAAATTTAGCCGTTATGAATTCTCTTGTACATCTAGGCCTTACTGTCACCTTATTTTTCTATTCGTCAGAACCTGCTTTTGCATATATTGTGCTAGGGTCCTTACCATTAACTTTGATTTTCTCACTATTCTTTTTATTTATTGGAATCAGATCCTCTTCAAAGAGGTTTTTAAAGAGATAAAAAGAAATTTTTCCTCATTTTTTTTAAGATGTAGGTCCCAATCAAAGACTTATCTTTCACTACTGAATAATTTGAATTTTGTAGGATTCAACCGTACAATTATAAGAAAAAGACATCTATTTCATGAAATATCGTAATAACAAATTTAAAATTAAGCAATTAATTTTCGAACCTATAAATAAAGAATAATTAATCTAAATTCTAAAATTACAAAAAATAAAGACAATAAGGTATTAAAATATGAGTTATAAATTACCAGATGATAAAGATTTAGAAGCGATGATTGGTATTGTAGGCAAGGATTACGCCACCAATAACAAGGCAATTACAGCGTCATATCTTTCCAAATCTGTAATGGGATTAGAAGCTCAAATTCCTGATATCGTCGTACGTCCTAAATATGTGGAGGAGATCCGTAAAATCCTACTTTACTGCTCTGCAGAAAAAATTGCAGTCTCACCAATTTCAGCCGGACTATCTGGCGGCTTTGCATGTCCAACCATTAAGCCTGCTGGAGTTATGCTTGATTTAGGTAGAATGAATAGAATTATCGAAGTCGATACAGATAATCGATACGTCGTAGTTGAACCAGGAGTCACAATTGGAGAACTTTGGGCTTACATGCACAAAAATTATCCAGAGTGGGCACCTCCCGTACCAGACGGTGCGCCACCAGCATCTACCGTAATGGGCGATGCTATCGATCGAGGATTTTCCCTTGACACTAGCTCCGTTGGCCCACAAGGTGATAACTTTATGTGCGGTGAGATAGTGTTTCCAAACGGAGATATTGTGCGAACTGGCTCTTGGGCATTGCCTTTTGCGAAACCATTCTATAAATACGGATTAGGTCCAGATATTTGGTCCTTTTTAATGGGTTCACAAGGAGCTCTAGGTGTAATGACTAAAGTCGCAGTTAAGATTTACCCACATCCAAAATTTAAAACTGTAGTTGTATGGGGTATGTCCAATCCTCAGGATATGCAGGACCTAACACTTGAAATTGGAAAACAAGAGTTTGGAATTGCTCACAACACCGTTATGGTTCAAGGTGGGAATTATCCTTTAGTAATGACGCGTTGGCCAAAAGATAAGGTTCCTCACGATTATGAATTCTATGAACAATTAGGGATTAGTAAGTGGTGGATGAATTGGGAGTGCTGGGCACAAACTCAAGAAGAGTTAGATTATGTAGTTAATAGAATCAATAAAATGGCTGAGGATTTCAAGAAAAATAGAGCTAAAGACCCTGATAGCATGAAACCTCAGGAACTACATCCTAAACAAATCGCAAGCAGATTAAAGAAACCCAATAAGATTGCGGTTCCTTATTCGTTTTGGGAGGCAGGATTTTTGTTCATTACATTCTATACCCCATGGAACGAATGCGCTCATTTTGCTGATATGTATACAGCTGCTATGGAAAAATATGGTTTTCCACCTGTTATGTGGATTGCTAGTATTGAACGTTGTAGGCAAGCAATTTGTATGCCAATTATTTGTTTCGATAGCACAAAACAATCAGATATCGAAAAAGTTCAAGAGATGAATAGAGAAACAACAGAATACGC
>JAUWDN010000014.1 GCA_030608765.1 Promethearchaeota archaeon | reverse complement strand
GAGTTTAAGAGCGAAGTGAAGAATTTCTTCTCCGTGCTCCGCAATTAGTGCTCTACACCACTAGCGATCTCGCCTGAGGATTGGCTGACACCAACTTCGGGGAGAACCAGCTATCACCGATCTAGATTAGCCTTTTGCTCCTATTCCCAGTTCATCCAAGCGAATTGCACGTCAGCACTGGTGCAGACCTCCATCACCCTTTCGGGCGACTTCATCTTGACCAGGAATAGATCGACCGGCTTCGGGTTTTACAGCAGTGACTTTAGGCCCTTTGAGACCATTCTTCTGGTCTAATTCCTTAGAAGGAATTAAAACGTCCCGTTGGAATAGCAAAACTACTCCTTGGTACGTTAGTCATTCTAATGTGATAATTAGATTGCAAGAATATTGGTTTCCCTACGCCTACATGCCGTAAGGCACTTAAGCTCGCCACTACTATAAACTCCCTGGCCAATGATTCCAGACTGATGATGCAACCCTAGTCCTCTGCACTCTGATGTTCCGTCACCAGAACTCATTCGCACAGAATCTGTCCTTTCAGGCTGCATCCTTACTAAACTATTTGGTTTCAAGCGCTTTTCACGGCCCTTCCGGGTTTCTTTTCATCTTTTGCTCACGCTACTATTTCACTATCGGTCTTGGGACATATTTAGATTTGCCAGCGTGTATCTGGCACATTCGTACGAGAAAACTATCCCGCACTACTCGGGATACCTCGCAGCAGCCTTCCAAATTACGGTTAAGCGGCTATCACGCTCTATGGCTCGACTTTTCAGGGGTATTCACCTTCTTTGGGGAGGCCGTACGAGGTCCACACTCCACATCTCCCTTGGGTTATCCCCAAGGGATTCGGTTTGATCTGTTCCGCTTTCGCTCGCCGTTACTAACGGAATCACGATTGTTTTCTTTTCCTCCTGGTACTAAAATGTTTTACTTCCCAGGGTTCCCTTTCCCTAATGGGAATCTTGCGGATTATTGGTCCGCAAGCGGATGTCCGATTCGAGTATCTCGGGGTCAGCGTCTACATGCGACTAACCCGAGCTTATCGCAGCTTGTCACGCTCTTCATCGGTGCCCAAGCCAAGATATCCACCAAATAGCGTTGGCGTATTGGCGTCTACTTGAGGAAAGATTCAGATTGCTTGTGAAAAGGCTTGTGTATTCGGAAAACGATACACTTTAGAAATTGAAATTATAAATTAAAAATTGAGACGAAAATATTGTGTATAAATATATTTTCATACTTATGGGGAGTTGTGTTCCTTTGAGCACGATTCTTTTCTGCGATTGCGATTTTTGCAGTTTTTTTTTTTCAAGTTTTTTGTTCGTGCTTGGTCCGGAATCCTGAAACAACCGAGGAATTGGTTGTTTTAGGCACGCATTTCCTGTACTATCATGCATTTTGACCTTTTTGACCGGAGGTCACTTCTGATATACTTCCATGGAGCCGGTATCCGCTATTGGCGGTATGTCATCGGGATTCGATGAGATATTTATCACATCCAATAACATGTCGATGCTAATAGGGATAAATACAAATCACAAATTAAAAATCCATCGACGAAATATTAGAGTAATCTCTCAATTAAAAATTTTATGGTCGTCATTCATAAATTTTAAAAGGGAGAGGCTGTCTTTTCAATGAATCTCACATTGTATTAATAAAGTGAGGTTTCAAAATTTTTATTACGATGGATATATTGGAGAAGTCATACATAGGAGAAATGAACAAATTAAGTAAAAGATTAAGTAAAAAGTTAAATAAAAAATTAAATAAAAAATTAAGAAATCATATAAGAGGAATGTAATAAAAGACGATGGGTACTATTATTCTTACTTCGAATATCAGTACTATACTTTAATTCCAATTGTTAAAATTATCGTAAATATTTAATTATGAGGAAGAAAATATTAATAGGAACTTCTGGATGGGGTTACGATGAGTGGTTAGGGCCTTTTTATCCAAAGAGTTTAAAAAAAGAGGATTACTTATCGTATTATTCGGAGATTTTCTACACAAACGAGATAAACACTACATTCTATAATATTCCCTCTAAGTGGGTAGTAAAAAGTTGGGCGGATAAGACTCCGTCTGATTTCTTGTTTACTGCGAAAGTTTATAAGTCGATTACTCACGAGCATAAATTAGACGTAGATTTATGTTTAGATGATTTACATTTATTTTTAGAAGCGATGGAGCCTTTAGTTGAATCAAAAAAACTATTGGGTTTCTTACTACAATTACCTCCATCTTTTAAAAAGGCAGATCATTTTGGGAGGTTAAAAGAATTTATTCGGTATTGGCCAAATAATCCAAAACAAGAAGGCTACCATTTGATTATAGAATTCAGGCATTTATCTTGGATGGATGAGGATGTTTTTGAGTATTTGAGAAAGAAGGAATTGACCTATTGCGCTGTAATAGAGCCTTTATTACCGCCTAGAATGGATGTTACCGATCCACAACTTGCGTATATTAGATTTCACGGTTACGGTAAAAATCCTTGGTTTGATTACTATTTTAAGGAGGAGGAAATAAGGAAATGGGCTATTTCGATAAAAGAAGTATTAGCTAAAGTTGACAGGGTTGGAATTTACTTTAATAATCATTTTTCGGGGTATGCTTCTAAAAACTCATTAATGATGATGCAAGAATTGAATATAAGTCCGAGAAATGAACCGAACAAAGTTAGTTTATTAGATATTAAGAAAAAATCTGGTACTTATTCACCGGGTCAAACAGGTTTAGATAAGTTTTTAAATTAGAATGTTATTTTACTTTATAAAAAATCAAGCATAGAATCTATAGGGAAGAAGTGTTAATTGGGATTTGAATCGGGAAAAATTAAAAATAGGTTTCATTGGAGCGGGTTCTATAGGTAGCATGTTTGGAGGATATCTAGCTTCTATTGATACTGAGGAAAAACCATTGGAGCTTATTTTTTTTTGTAGGAAGGATCATAGAGAGGCTATTAATAAAAAGGGCTTAGAATTACATGCTGCTAACAGAAATTTATTATTGACTAATATTAAAGCCTACGAGAGCGCAGAAGAATTTATTGAAGCTTCTGGAATTGATAATGTATACAAGTTTGATTATCTTTTCTTAACAACCAAAGCCTACGACAGTGAGACGGCAATGATTCAATATAAAAAGTTAATAGAAGCAAGCAGCTTGTTAATCATTCTACAAAATGGCGTTGGCAACGAGGAAATAGTGAAAAAGAATTGCGATGAGAATAAAATTATAAGAATTGTTACTTCACACGGTGCATTAATGGAGAATTTCGGAAAAGTACGTCATACTGGCTTAGGATTTACGAAAATTGGATATGCGTATTTGGAACGTCAAAGATTCAGTGGGGAAGTTTATGATAAGGCACTTGAGGAATTAACTTTATTAAAAAGCTTACTGGAAGCCGCAGGATTAAAAACTGAAATTGTGGATGATATAATTAAATGTTCCTGGGAAAAGGCTTTTGTGAATATTGGCATTAACGCGATAGGAGCATTGACTCGCTTAAATAATGGTGAGCTCTTAGAAAATGAAAATTTAAAGGAGTATATGGGTATTGCTGTTAAGGAAGCTTTAGATGTAGCTAAATTGAAAGAGATAGAAATTAGTGAAAGAGATTATCTCGATTTAATGTATTCTGTGGCTGAAAAAACGTACAACAATAAAAATTCAATGCTGCAAGACATTTTGAAGGGAAAACCTACAGAAATCGACTTTCTTAATGGGAAAATTGTAGCATTAGCGAAAGAATTAACTGTAAAAGTCCCAATAAACGAAATATTAACATTCTTAGTAAAAGGTTTAGAGGGATCATTTAGATAGAGATTTATGGTTTTAGGGTCATGTAATACGCATTTTCCCCATCTCTGTAATATTTCTCTTTTATACTATTAGTAGCGAAATTGAATTTCTTGTACAAATTAATTGCAGTATAGTTACTGACTCTTACTTCTAAGACAAGCTCGTGTATTTTGTATTTTTTTAAATTTTTCAATGAATTGGCTAATAAAGCCGTAGCCACCCCTAACCGTTTGTAGTTTTTAAAAACGGCTATTGAAACTAGATGTCCCTTATTCACAAATTTCAAACTATGGATTGCGGGAGTCTTTTCAACTCTCCACATAACATATCCAATAACTTCTCCGTTATTATTGCAGGCAACAAGGAAAGATTCCGGATAATTATCTAGTATGCTTTTATAAAAAAAGTAGGGATAATCTTCTGGTAATTCTTTTTCGTTTACTTCAATTACTGCTTCTAAATCATCTAGAATACATTTTCTTATGATTATAGGTTTAAGATCACTGAAATTGTCAGAGTAATTAATGCGAGTATCTTTGTCTGTACCCATAGTTGTATGAGCTCAAATTGTAGTTCTTGATATATAAAATAATAGCTAAATAAATATTATTTTAGAAATTTTTAAGCTTTTTTAATTAGTAAAAAGGTTTAAATTCAATCTTTTAAAATTTTAAAGGCTTCTTCTTTTTGTATTTTCACATATTGAATTATTGAATCTAAAGACATTTGAATATTGTTTTTATTATCAAATGTCTCAATAATGTTTTTTAATTCTTTTTCTTCCGCGTTTTTTAATTTTTTAGCAATTTTAATCATTTCTGGTAATGTTCTTGTAATGTTATCAACGATTGTAATATCAGCCCATATGGAAGTTCTGCTTATTGGATTTAAGTCAACTGCGATTACTTTTTTTCCTATCTTTTTTAACGCTTCTGTTCTATCTCCATCTTCTAAAGGGACAAATACGACGTCAGCTATTTTAATGCCATTAGGATCGACATTTCTTCTATTACTAGAAAGTTCTTCGATTTCAATCATAATTGTTTCATTTATCCCTAATATTTTTTCAGCTCCCGCATCCTCCAAAACTTTCTTAATTGCTTCTATTCTACCTTCTTTTCTATAAAATAAGTTAATCTCAAGTGGTGCGTTTATTATATTTGATAGTTCTGCTAATTCTTTAGGGCATAAAGCCGCAGTGTTCCCATTAACACTAATAACAGGGTAATTAGCAGTAAATAATAGAGCAACAGCGGCCTTTATAGCTTCCTTTGCGGCTTCATTAGTTTTCTCTCCTAACATATAATCAAAGCATTCTCCTCTACCATGAGCAATTAACCCCGCTTCAGCAACAATTAATTTTTTCATCCCTTCAATGATTTCATGTCTATATTTTAAACTTTCATACCGAGGATGATCTTTAGGGACATCGTGATCTTGGTTATTATTTGTTCTCATAATTAATAAAGTTCATAATAAGAGTTGTTTATATAGTTTGAAATAAAGAAAAACTATTAATCTTTTGGATCCTTTTTATTTTTGTTGGTTAATATGAGATCACCCGAAGAACGGAAAAGTAATGATTTACGGATATTTCAAACAAAGCGGTTATTAAATCAGCTAAAGGAGAAGAAGGGTTTTCACACAGAGTTAGTTTCTTTATACATTCCTCACGATCGTAAAATCTCGGATGTAACTAATCACCTTAAGAACGAAATAAGCGAAAGCCAGAATATAAAATCAAAACTTACCCGGAAAAATGTATTGGATAGCATATCAAGTTTGATGGGCCAGTTAAAAAACGTTAAGGAAGTACCTGAAAATGGACTGGTAATGTTTTCAGGGGCAATCCCACAAAATAACACTCCCGGAACTGAAAAAAACGAATTATATATTGTTAATCCTCCCGATAAAGTTAAAACTTTTAGATACCATTGTGCGAGTGAATTCTTGCTATGGCCCTTAGAGGAAATGCTTCAAACAAAGGAAACCTATGGGTTACTTGTCATAGGGCGAAAAGAATCTGCTGTAGGATATCTTATAGGAAACCACGTAGAAGTTGTGAGAGAATTTACTTCTGGGGTTCACGGTAAGCATAGAGCTGGAGGTCAATCACAAAAAAGATTCGAACGGCAAATGGAAGAAGCAGAAACTAGGTTTTACAGAAGAATCTCTGATGAAGTCAACAAATTATTTCTTAGTATAGAAGATTTACAAGGAATTTTTATTGGAGGACCAGGTCCATCGAAAGAAAAATACGTAAATGACGAGAGTTTAGATTATCGGTTACGAGATAAAATTTTGGATGTTGTTGACCTAGGCTATGGAGGAGCCGAAGGAATTCGTGCATTGATTGAAAAGATAAAAGAGCAAATATCTAACGTAAAATATATTAAGGAAAAGGAAGTTATGCAATCATTCTTAAAAGAAGTTTCAAATGACACAGGAATGGTAGCCTATGGTCTAGAAGAAGTACAGAGAGCTTTAAACATGGGCGCTGTAGATAAATTAATTCTTTCTGAAAAATTAAACACAATTCAAGTGGATATAGAATGTTCAAATTGCAAGCATAAGGAATCTCGAACTGCTAAAGAAACAGAACGAAGTAAGTTAGAAATTACAATTCAAGCAGAAAGTTGTCCGGAATGTAGCTCTAACTCGTTTAAAGTTGTCAAAACGGTTTTACTAATAGAAGAGCTTGGGGCCATAGCAGAAACTATGGGAACTGAGGTTATAATTATTTCTCCTGAAACTGAACAAGGAGAAATGTTATATAGCACTTTCGGTGGAATTGTTGCTATGCTTCGCTTTAAACTTACATATTAAAATAAGTTTCATAATTATTGTCATAAAAATAACAGTTATAGAACCTCAAATTGTATTATGGATTGATCAGGATGAAATTAGATGAAATGTTATTAACATTAAAAATAATTATGTTTGGTGGTAAAGGAGGAGTTGGAAAGACAACTTGCGCTTCAAGTGCTGCAATATGGGCAGCAGAACACGGAAGAAACACTTTAATCATAAGTACGGATCCCGCTCATTCATTAGGAGATAGTCTAGGAGTTGATCTCCCCCCTGGCGAGGCAACAAAGATACTTGGAGTGAATAATTTAACCGCCTTAGAAATAGACCCAAAAACAGATATTTCAGAATATAAAGGACTAACAACCATGAATCCCTTAGAAGGAAGTGATCTGCCTGATTTAATGGGAGGAATTCCACTGATGGAAGACATACAAGATATGGCATCAATGAGCCCCCCTGGTATAGATGAAGCCTTTGCCTTAATGAAGGTGTTGGAGTTTATTGAGACTGAGCACGATTACGATTTAGTTATATTTGATACCGCTCCAACTGGTCATACCCTTAGATTTTTGAGCCTACCAGAAACATTATCAGGATGGATTGGTAAATTATTGAAGATGAAATTAAAACTAGGAAATCTTATGGGATTGATGAAAAGTTTGTTTACCAGTGCAGAAAAAAATAAAGATAATTCTTTAGAGGTTCTAGAACGTTTAAAAGAGTCAATCCTTAAAGCGCGAGATGATCTTACTAACCCTATGATAAATTCGTTCGTTATAGTAATGATACCAGAAGAAATGGCAATTTCAGAAACGGGTCGTCTTTTAAACGAATTATATAAATATAATATTCCTGTTTCAAATGTTGTTATTAATAATTTATATCTAGATGAAGACGATTTATGCGATTTCTGTATATCTCGAAGAAAGATGCAACACCGCAATTTAGTAAAGATCAAGGAAGTTTTCGAAAAAGGATTCGGTAAAAATTTAATAGAAATACCACTTTTTCGAGAGGAAATTAGAGAATACGATAAATTAAAAGAGTTTAGTGAGCATCTAATAAAGTAACCTTATTCTTTTACCCCTTTTAAATATGTACAATAGAGACATACGCTAGCTTTTCCGCACGGGTATCCACATTCTTTACATGTATTATAAGATGTTGATTTATAATTAGTAAAGAGAATTTCAGACATTTCTAAAAAACCATTAAGCAAATTAAATTCAATTTCAGGACTAAATTTCTTACATTCTTGGATAAAATCAAGAACTCTTTTTCTTAAAATCGGATCTTTTTCTCTATAGGGGCAGTGCGAAGGATAATAATCAATTTTTTTCAAGTTTGAGTAGAGAAAAATTTCTTCTTCTGGAATTTTCATTAAAGGAGTGATTCTTTTAACGAAATATTTTTTTATTTCTTTGCGTTCTTCTTTAAATATATACTGGTTAGCTATGAGTTTAAATCTTTTAAATAAGACATTCATCAAAAATGTTTCCGCCATATCTGTCAAATTATGACCCATGGCAAGAACATCTGCTCCTAATTCTTTTGCTGTTTCGTTCAACAACCTTCTTCTAAGCGTTGCGCAAAAATTACAAGCGTATTTATTTTCTGCTGTGTTATTTTTTAATTCTACGATCTCATCTAAAGATTTTCCTGTTTTTTCTTTAAAAGATACAATAATGTGTTCAATACTATACTTCTTACAAAATTCAATAGCATTCTTAGTACTATTTGCTCTATAATTTTTAATGCCCTCGTCAATGGTGACCGCTGTTATAGGTTCTGAATGATAGTTATTTTCTTGGATTTTGATAAGATTATATAATAATGCAAGAGAATCTTTTCCACCTGAAACTCCAACTACGATTTTATCTTGAGGCTTCAGCATTTTATATTTAGAAATTGTCTGGAAAATATTTTTCTCGATTCTACTTGTAAAGCAATTGGTACAAATTAGTTCGCCAGAATATTTTCTATGGACCACTATAGTTTTAGTGTTGCAGTAGTCACATGTAGCTGTTTTCATAAAAACATTATAGCTGTTATCAAGATTGTTTATGAAGATCACATCAACACATTTATTAAATCCAAAAAAGACCAAATCCGAATCTCATAAAGGATAATACGAAGTTCCCAATAATGAGACTTAACGCTATGATTCTTATAGCATTTATAACGATGCTTTTGATTTTTCTTTTATCGTCGTGCCAATATTCGTAGGTAACTTCAAATACAGAATTATTTTTAAGTTTAGTAGTTTCCGGTAAATTAACTAACACTGTATCTTTAAACCCATCTCCAATTTTGTCTACTAGTTCATAGTTTTCTTTTCCTAAGAGTATTTCACTGTTGGGATCCCCCTTCTGAGCGTCTTTTAGCAATATTTTTATAGATTCTATGTTTTCAACACGATATTCTGTTAATTTGCATTCGGTATCTATTCCCTTATATATTAAGCGATCTTTTTTCTTCCTTTTAGATTTATAATCTTCTCCAAATATCCAGTTCACCAGTTCCTTTAAGAACCTATCGCCATCAAATATAGGCAATGGCATCATATTAAAGAGTGTTATAGAAAAAGAAATTATAAAAAGCCACAAAAGTTCTCTAAACCAAAAATCTGGCCAGTTACTTGTAAATAATTTAGCAAGATCATTTTTATGCATCCAATAGTAAGTACTTTGAACACCGATAAATACTCCAATGACTTCAACATCTAATATGTAATCAATTCCTAGATTTGAAGTTAAGTTAATCGCTTTTAAATTAAAGTTAGTCAAGAATAGCTCTAATGTGTCACCGTTCGATTTATCTATTGCGGTTCCGTTGATTTTTGTAATTAAGATATTTGTCTCAGAGTTACTTGAATAGTTATAAGTTATTCTTAACCCCGTTCCATTGGGGATATATTCATAACGGATACGGTTTTCTATATCATATCGAGGTCCTAAAGTAATATTTTTTTTAGAATATAGATCAGTAACGGGATTATAAGTTCCAAACGTTAAATTGTCTCCGACTGAGAATTTAACTCTTGTGGTGTTACTTAGCACTGAAGTAAAACTTATACCTTGATTTAAATCCAAGAATAGGAAATCTGTGTCGGGATCCTCTGAATTCTTCATAGCGAGAATGACGTCCCCAGCTTCAAGAATTTCATAGTTAAATCCTCCGTCTTGAGCGGGTAGAACGCTATTGATCTGGGTAACTTGCGTATAAGAAGTAGAAACTAACAATGGAAAACTAATTATTAATAAGAGCGCTATGCCCGCGGTTATTGCGTTTACAAAAGTTCCTGCTGCTGCGATTCTTAACCTGGTATTTCTATGAAATTTTGATGATCTTAACTCTCTTTCATCAACTTCCACGAAAGCGCCAATGCCAACCAAGTAGAACAAGCCTACACCCATTACTCCAGTTGATTTAACTTCTACTCCATCAAGATTGGCAGAGATCCCATGAGCAAACTCGTGAGTAGTCATAATGAATAATAATGGTAGTATCAAATAAAGGAAATCGGGCAAAGGGATAGTAACTCCCGGGATGAGCGGAGTAATCGCATTTTGTGGACCTGGCTGGATAATTAATTCCACGATATTTATAAAGAAGAAATAGAAACCAAATATAGTAAATCCAAAAGACACAAAAATTCCTATATTCCAAAAAATTCGCCAAAATCTTGGAGATTTTTTTGAGATTTTTCTAATAAAATTGTTGAGCTTTTTAGTTTTAAATAAGATTAAGAGGGGAAAAAATAAGCTGTATGCGTCTTTCCTGTTTTTTAACGTGAAGACTAATATGATTACGATAATCCAAAAGCTTATTGATATGACGAACCAAGGGTTTAGGAGGAAATCTGTAATAAGATTAAGTAAACTCATGAAGAATTATTTCATTGCGTATTTATTTAATAAGGCTGTTAATTAAGAATAAAAATTAAGCTTATTCATTTTAATTTAAAATTATATGAAATATTTAAGGAAATAAATTAAGCTTTTTTAAAATCCAATTATCGATTATAAACTTTTGAGAAATATTCTTTTGTGTAATGGAGTGATTTTTAATAGCTGATTTCGGTATCCACTCCTCGATTTTATCGAACTTTATTAAAAATGCTTTATCTGTTTCTCCCACAATTGATCCATCGATATCGCTCATTTCATTAATTAAAACTTCTCTATTTAGCGGCTCATTTAAGTTGTCTTCATAATCCTCATCTAAATCACCACCGATTTCTTTAGTTTTCTTAATTTCTAACGATAAGGGGGTTTCTACCTTATTCTTGCGTGATGATTTTTTCGGTAACGTTGAGTGGATTATTTTTTCTTCTAAGAAATGTGATAAAAGTAGCCTTAAGATTTCTGTTTGAGCACG
>JAUWDN010000027.1 GCA_030608765.1 Promethearchaeota archaeon | reverse complement strand
TAATAAGGCTATAGATCTTCAACTCCTTCCGAAAGATGGAGTAACAAAAATAAATAATATTCCAATGGCAATAAAAATGATGTTTTAATGCCTCACAGATTTTGCGCAATATGTGGTACAGAACTAGACAAAAAAGCACCTCATTTTGGTATGTGCCTTAATTGTTATTTAGAGGAAAATCCTTTATTTGAATTACCTAAAAGTTATAATTTTAAACTCTGCATTGATTGTCAGAAATATGCAAAAAAAGAAGAATGGTTTGAACCTACTGATAATGAAACCTTAGCTATTATTAAAGAAGTTTTAACTCGCTTTTTATTGAAGAACTATGTAAAACAAGGTTTAATCGCTTTTTCTTTTTCATTTGACGAATTAACGTATTCTTCTCGCAATCTTTTGTCATCCTTAGATGCAATTATATCGGGAACCTTGGAAGGAGATCGTAAAATAACTCATCAAGAAACGCTAAGAGTAAATATTTCTTACGATATGTGCAAAAATTGTACCAATTTAAGAGGAGGGATGTATTACCTTTCGATTATTCAACTAAGGGTAAAAGATAAGGCTCAATTTGGGATTATTAAAGACGCGTTAGATGATATTTCTTCTTTAGCTGAGAAGTTGTTTAGTAAAAATGACAAACAATACATCGTAAAAATGGAGGATCAAACACTTGGTGTTGATCTCTATTTAAGCACAAATGAGCTTATGAACCGGATAATTTCACATATTAGATCGAAATATTATTTTATCTTAAAGAGGACAAAGAAATTAGTGGGTCGGGATACTCAAAAGGGAAGGAATCTCTATAGATTAAAAGCGCTCATAAAGTTTTTTCCATTTAAGAAGAACGACTTTATTCTAATTAGTAATTCAAAATATTTTATTGAGCAATTGACTAAAAATAAGGTTATATTAAGAGATGAAAAACAAACAAAACTTGTTAAAAACTTTTCTTTTTTTTTTGACGATAAAAGAGTAATTAAAAAGTTGGTGGATGAGGAATAAGTGGAAAAGAAAAAAATAGATGCTATGGATGAAGATGACGATGATATCGAAAATGGAGATAACGATGATCATATGAATAAAATTTTTAATAAAAAATTAGATGATTTAGAAAAAAGGAATATTGACGCTAAAAGAATAAAAAATATAGACCAGACAAAAAAAAGGGCTACTGTTGATTCTGTATTTGACGAAAGGATGTATTTACAATTAAACAAATTATTAAAAGCTGGAACTTTAAGCCGAATTGAAGGCATTATTTCCGCAGGTAAAGAAGCAAATGTTTATCTTGCGTACGGTCAAGGAGATGAGGAATACGCTATAAAAATATATAAGATTGATACAAATACTTCAAAATGGATGAGAAATTACATTATTGGAGATAACAGATTTAAAAAAATACCACATAATGTATCTAAAATTATATATCTATGGGCAAGTAAAGAGTTTAAAAATCTTAAAAGAGCGTATAAAGCAGGTTTAAGCGTACCCGAGCCAATTCATATAAAAAATAACATCTTAATCATGGAATATATTGGTTTTGCATCGATACCAGCACCAAAACTCAAAGAAATAAAATCTCCAAAGGATCCTATTAAATTGTTGAACGAAATTCTTTATTTTATTAAAATATTATACCAAAAAGCTAACTTAGTTCACGGTGATTTATCAGAATTTAATATATTGTATCACAATCAAAAACCAGTAGTAATTGATATTTCACAAGCCGTAACAATCCATCATCCAAAAGCAGAAATTTATCTGGTGAGAGATATCAAGAATGTCTTTAATTATTTTGAAAGAATTGGAGTAGAAGTACCTAATCCTGAAGAATTTTACTATGAAGTAATTAATTTAGATTAGATAAAAAAACGAATGTTCATTATTGAAGTTATTAAACTGAAAATGGAATTATGAAAATAGGAAAAAATAGGATTGCTGTAATCATTGGAAAGAACGGAGAAACAAAAAAAGAAATTGAAGAATCTTTAGGAGTACAAATCTTTTTGGACAGTGAATCCGGAGATTGTGATATCAAACCAGTAATAGAACATCCAAAATACGATCCACTTAGCACTTTTACCGCACAAAAAGTAGTTAACGCAATAAACAGAGGGTTCAACCCAGTAAAAGCCATGAAACTATTAGATGAAACCTTCGATATTGAAGTATTTAATCTCTACGACCTATTAGGGAAATCTGAGAAGAAAATAAAGAGATTAAAAGGAAGAATTATTGGTAGGAATGGCGAAATGAGAAAAGCAATAGAAAGTAATGCGGAGAGTTATGTATCTGTTTATGGAAAAACGGTTTCCATTATTTCTGACTATGATAATTTACAAATCGCCAGAAAAGCCGTAAATATGTTATTGAGCGGGATGCCTCACCACTCAGTTCTTAAGTTCTTAGAAAATAAATATAACGATAAGAAAAAGGAAGAGTTTAGGAAATTGTATAAACCTCAATTTTAGCATTTTATTAATCTTGTTTTATAATTTTTTACGCTTTTTAATCGCATTTAATTCTTGATATTGAACCTATAATATCTTTTCCATAAATTATTTCCTTAACCTCGGAGTAGAGATTAGAAAGAGTTTCAATTTTTTCATTAGCATAAAGCTCTTTAAAAAACTCTTTTTCTTTATCAGAATGTATTTCAAAACTTTTAATTGAGTAACAATCTTCTGAGTATGACTTGAAGATCACGATACTTCTTGGATAGATGCTCTTTTCTTTAAGATAGATTGCCCATCCTTCATAAAAATAGTTTACATTGATAGAAAATAACTTCTTCCATTCAGTTAATTTATTTAAAACTGTGTTTACTTCTTTTTGAGTTTTAAGACTATTTTTATGATCCATATAATTTTTTATTGAAATGAATTTAAAAAGGAGTAGAAAAAATGAAATTAATCAATTGAGAGCTCTCTAATATTTAGAATGTCATTTGATAATTTACTTTCATTAATATTCTTTGTTATGTTATTGCTACTAAATGATTGAATGCTTGATATTTTTTTTCCAAAAATCTGTGGTGATTTGATACCTGTTATGAGGAGCATAACTCTTAAATATCCCTCAAATTCATCGTTAACTCGAGCGCCCCAGATTACCATCGCATTATTTACATCCATCTTTTCTGATATTTTTTTTGCTACAGAATTTGCTTCTGCAAGAGTCATATCGTTTCCCCCACAAATATGAATTAGAGCTCCCTTTGCACCATCAATAGAGACATCTAACAAAGGTGAGTTGAGTGCGTCTTCGATAGCGTCTTCTACTCGATTGCCTTTATCACCGGATTCACCCACGCCAACTATTGCTACACCTCCTGTGCTTAAAATAGTTCTAACATCAGCAAAATCCAAGTTGATAAGGGAGGGTAGTGAAATTGTTTCAGTTATTCCTTTGACCATAGTTGCTAAGACTTCATCAGCAACACTAAATGCCTCAATAATAGGTAAGTCAGGAGCAATATCTAAAAGGCGATTATTATCTATGACTACTAATGTATCAGCATACTTCTTTAATTCATTAAGACCTATTTGGGCTTTATCAATCCTCCCTATTTCAGTCTCAAAAGGTAATGTGACCACGCCAACAACTATTGCGCCTTCAAGTTTAGCGATTTCTGCTACTATAGGAGCGCTTCCGGTTCCAGTTCCACCTCCTTCTCCACAGGTAATAAAAACTAAATTAGCTTCTCTTAATACTTTTGTTAAATCTTCACGTGATTCTTCTGCTGCCGCTCTGCCTATGTCTGGGTCACCTCCTGCACCTAAACCTCGCGTTAAGCTTTTTCCTATTAACATTTTTATGTGAGACTCGACACTTTCTAAGTGTTGGAGGTCTGTATTCACAGCAACACACTTAGCACCACGAATCCCTATTTTCATTAATCGATTAATAGTATTATTTCCTGCTCCTCCGCAGCCTACGATTTTTATATTAGCGTAACCAAAATTTTCCCGAGCTGGCCTAACTACATCTCTTTTCTTAGCATTCCTTATTAGAGATTCCATTAAAAAACAACAGATCGTTTTATTTTTGTTATAGAAATAATATATATAAAAAATTAGAATCAATATGATATTCACATATTACCTACAAAATACATTGTTCAGCCTTAATTTATTGAAAAATCACAATTTACCAAAGGATCAAAAATATTTGTAATAGTTTTATCTTTAACAAGTATTATGTTAGGAAGAAGATAAGGAAAACGATTAGAAAAAGTCAGATTATAGGCCCCCACATTTGTAACTATTACAATATCTCCTTCCTTAAGGTCGCTGGTAAAAAAATAATCTTTAGCTAAAACATCTTGATCGGTAGGCACAATTCCGGCTATTGATGTTTTAAATTTGTGTGGTTCCCCAATTCTTGTAGCATTGTAATATCTTAAAGAGGATTTTGCAAATTTGGGGCAGATATGATTACCTATATTTAAGAAAATCCATCTATCATCAGTTACCTTGATAATTTTTGCAACGAGCAAACCAGCATCCCCCACAAAGTAACGTCCTGGCTCAAAATAGATATTATTAAAATTTAGTTCATGATTACTTATGATTGATTTTATCTTTGCTGCTATTTCTTTTAACTGATTTTCTGGCATTATAACTGCTTCAGGAAAACCCCCTCCCAAATTTAGGTTTTCAATTTTAATTCCCGCATCAGACAAAATTTTAGTATTATCTAAGATGGTATTTATGTTTTTTCTAAATAACTCAAAATTATTCATTTGAGTAGCATAATGAGATAACAAGGTTGTAACTTTGATGTTCTTACACTCATATATAATTTTTTTTAATTTCGATACATTTGATTGATTTAATAAAATTCCTAATTTGCTTCCGAATTTTTGAGTATTAATTCTTAGGCATATATCTTGAATTTTTTGAGATTTTTTAGCAATTGAGTTGATACGAATTAAGTCGTTTATATTATATACTACTATTTCTTTAATATTTTCTTGAATGCATTTTTTAATAAGTTCTTTAGGTAAATAAGGACCCCCTACAATAATCTTATTTGGAGGAAACATCAATTTCAGCGCTAATTTTAATTCAGGTAATCCAATTAATTCAGCACCTAAGCCTTCTGATTGAACAATATTACAAATTTCAGGAAGGAAATTAGCCTTGAAAGAATAAAAACATAGAAAATTGTTAAATTCAGATTTAAAGACTTTACGAAATGTGTTTATATTATTTCTAACTCTATTCTCTAAAAAAATCATTAAAGGAGTTGTATAAGTCTTTAAAATTTCATTAAGTAGGATATTGTCAATTAATAAAACTCCTTCCTTTTTAATTAAGTAGGGATTTCCAGATATTTTTTTCAGTTTATCCACCTTGTTTAAAAATTATTTCTTGATATGTTTCGTGCGTTTTCTTAGCTATTATATCCCAAGAAAGACTTTCTTGAACTTTGTTTTTACCTTCTAATCCTAATTTTTTGCTTAATCGTTTCTTTTTTAATAACAATACGACTTTGTCGGCGATGTCAATATTATCGTCAAACTCAACAAGTAACCCATCGATTTTGTCTCTTATAACTTCTGATGTCGCCCCAATGTTTGCACCTATAACGGGTTTACCAGAAGCCCAAGCTTCTAGAAAAGCAATACCATACGCATCACTTCTGCTTGGCATCAAAAATACATCTGTTTCGTTGAAAGCTGCGATTTTCTTTACATCGTAATATCCCATCAAATTATCCGGAGTTAAGTTAATAACTCGAGGATGTATAGCTTTCTGTATTTTAGAGAGCTCTCTATTAAATGCAATAGTAGATGGTCCAATAAAGACAAAATACACTTTTCTGTATTTTTGTAAGATGTAGGGAATTGCTTTTAAAATTGAAACGGCTCCCTTTTCATAATTTTTATATCCACAGAATAATACCATTTTATATTTCTTTTCATTTGGTTTAAAATATTTCTGTTTAAAGTTAAATCTTTTAGGAGATTGCTTCTGTGGTAAAATGTACTTCTTGTAATCCACTCCCATAGATATAACTTTTATTTTTTCTTCTTGAATACCTAATATTTCGTTTAATTTTTTCTTTTCAAGATGAGTACAAGCAATTATCTTATCAAACTTTTGCAACGCTTCGAAATAGTTTTTGTTAAGATATCTGGGATTTGAGAAATGAAAAAAGGGAGTACAAACAGTTGGTTTATTTGTAAGTTTTCCTAGCATTAAGGTTAAGATTGTATTGAAATAAGGAAAGAAGCTTGTATGAATTAAATCGAATGAAATATTAGTGGGACGCGCCATGATTTCAAGGAGGTTTTCCAGGTAGGGTCCATTTTTTAAATACTCAATCAAACATTCGTCAGATAGTTCTAAATCCCTGTAAGATGCCTCTCTCTTTATGAGTTTTAGTTTTTCATCTTGTGAAACATTATACTTAACAGGAAAACGCTTGATTTTTAAATTATTTACATTATCATAATATTTTTCCCCAAGTTTAATAATTCTCCTGCTTGGTTCCCTTAATGCTTTAAAGTCAATTGCAGTGGAAGTATAGACGTGAACATCATAATTGTATTTCAAGTTTAATATTTCTGCCATACTTTGGATATAAAATTCTGCTCCCGAGATTGCAGGAAAATATCTCGTTGGGAAATATATAATATTGTACAAACTTTAGATCCTTTTTATTTATCAATTATAATTACTATATGATAATCAAATGTCTAAAGATTTATTATTTGATGTTTATTCAAAGGCTAAAACTAAAAGCGTTATCGATGACGAGCTAATAAATCTCATTGATTCTATTTTCCCTAATAAGGTTGATAAGGTTTTAGAAGTCATAAAAAAGGGAATAAAAAAGTATAATTATAAACCTTCGAATCGAGTTATTTGGGTCGCTTTGGGTGAGGCTTGTGAACACCTGATATATCCAAAATTATACTGTTCCTGTCAAGATTTTTATAAGAATGTAGTAATACAAAGAAAAAGACCATTTTGTAAACACCTAATAGCTCAAGCAATTTGTCATGGTATGAACAATTTTAATGAGCTAGATTTAGAAGACGAAGATTTTAATACTTTAGTTGAGGATTTAAACTTAAAATTTTGAAATCTCTGCATTTTTTATTGAATTTTCAACTAAATCAAAGATGCTGACTTTTTCTTCCGAATTTTTTATTTCGTACAATTTCGCGTGAGTTTCTGGGTATTGAGGATTAAATTTGCAACCTGCTGAAGCATCTGAAGAAGCTTTATACGACCCAATTTGTTTATTTAAATTAATTACTTCTTGTTTATCGCATCCTATTAGTGGTCTTAAAAGAATATAATCATGAATTATATTATTATAAGAAAATAAATTGTCCAAAGTTTGGCTAGCTTGTTCTCCCAGAATATCTCCAGTAACTATTATATTAGTTTCTTCGATCTTTCCTATTTGTTTAGCAATTCTAAGCATTAATCGCTTACATAAAACACAAGTTAATTTTCGGTCACAAACTTGTTTAAAACCTTCCAAGTTATTATCGTGGTTAATGAAATATATTTTCAATTCATCGTTTGTAAATGTGGATAAGATTTTTACAATTTTTATAACTTTTTTCTTCATTGAATCTTCGTAGTCATCTGAAGTTAAAAATGAGAGAAATACGGGAGTGAACCCTCTTTTAATCATTAAATAAGCTGCTATTGGGCTATCCAAACCACCTGAGAGTAAAGATATAAATTTTCTCACTATTAACACTAATTCTTAATTTGTTGTTATTTCTTCTCTTTCCCATTCATCTAGATATTTATTGAAATCCTTTAACATTATTTCTCTTGAAATTTTAATTTTATTCTTATATTCGAGTTTTTTTATTTTTAACATTAACTTTTTATTTTTTTTTAAGTGTTCTTGAGCATTAGGATATTCATTTTTGAAGATTTTTTTAATTTTCTCAAAATCCGCTTTTTTTAATAAATCGTAATTCCCGTCTACATAATTACATAAGGGATCAACGCTTATTTGAAAATTGAAGGCATCTATTTGTTTTAAAGCTAAAGGATAAGCCTTACATGCTAATGGTTTCTTTTCTTGAACTGTACAACCTTTATTTGTATCATAAAACGGACATCCATGAGTTTCATTGTCTAATCGTATTTTGTAAGTCACGACAAGGATTTTATTGTTTAATACATCAGGAAACACTAAATCTTCTATTATCTTAAAGGCGATACCCCGTTCTTTCGCAATTTCGATTAATTCATTTGCTTCATCAGGATACAAAGGAATTCTCTTTTTGTGCTC
>JAUWDN010000172.1 GCA_030608765.1 Promethearchaeota archaeon | reverse complement strand
TTCTGGAATGCTCATGTGTTCTATAAAAACTTTGGTTCCCAAATCCAGTTTTTTGAACGAGAATATTCCTGTAACTGTTTTAAAAAGAAATAAGTGGCGTTTCAGACTTTCTGGAACGGAATATACTTTAACTCTGACATCAGGAAATTGTGTTGAATAATGCTGGTTCTTCTTATCCATATTTACTGAACTATTTCTTAATTATTTTTGATTTCATTCCACCTGGGATATATTCCTCGTTCCATAAACACCTTATTAGTTTTAGCTACAATACCCGACTTCGCTTTGTAAATCTTCATCGCATCCATTCTTGCTGTACCAAAACCAATTAATTCTTTTTTGAGAGTCATATATACAACCTGTAAATCTGTTTTAATTCGTGCATCAATATAACAAGCTCCAGCAGAAGCTAAATCGGCACCATGACATAGAGCATCAACGGCAGTATCTCTCACATAAATTTTAGGCAAGTGGGAAACAATTTTTTCCATAGGTGAAATTACTTTTCTTAAATAAAACTCCTCATCCTCATCTTTATAGAGAGAATAGGAATCTTTTAGATTTTGAAGACTAATTAAGCTCTTATCTTCTTTAAAATGCCCAACTCTAGTTCTCCTTAGTTCCAACATATGAGCTCCTGAACATAACGCTTCTCCTATATCAAAACATAATTTTCGAATGTAGGTTCCTGCTTCGCATCCAACTTTAAATAACACATGGTTATTATTCACTTCAAGCACGCTAGCATAATATATCTCCCTTATTCTTAATCTTCTTACTACTGACGATTTTATAGGAGGTGTTTGATAGATCTGGCCTGTAAAAATTTTAAATACTTTTTCTATTTTTTTCAACATCACAGGTGCGTGTAAATACATAATTCCAACATACTCTTTACCTGCGTATAATAATGCAGACAAAACTCGAGTAGCTTTACCAAGGGCGCAAGGTAATATTCCCGTTACCTTTGGATCTAACGTTCCTCCGTGCCCTGCGTTATCTATCTCTAATATTTTACGTGCCCAAGAAACTACCTCGTGACTCGTTGGACCACTAGGTTTGTCTAAGTTTATAACTCCGTGCTTTAAGAGATCTTCTATGTCTCTATTATTAGGATCACACCCATAATCTTTATTTGTTGTATCTTGAGACTTCACTATTAATTGCTCTGATTCGTCAGAGGGCAATTTAAATTTTGAATTGGGCATATAGTTTAATTTGAAAAGAATTTTATTATATTTGTTAATTTTCAGCGAAATTAATTTTTATCGTTATTAAATTTTAAAAATTTAACAAATAATGGTATATATTTTTAATTTTAAGCTCAGAAGTTATACCTATTATAGAAAAAATACGGGCCATGTGGGAATTTCGCATCTATTCTTAACGAACGAGTGTATCGAACCCACGACCTTCAGGTTAAAAGCCTGCTGCGCTACCTGCCTGCGCTAATGGCCCTATACTAATGAATTTTATTAAGATCAAATATTATATTTCTGTGAAAAAGATACTTAAATAAAAACGTAATAGATCAAATCTAGAATAATTTATAACTTTTTCTGTAATCATGTATGTTCTATGTCCCTAGAGTGATTTCCTTAAGGATCATTATTTGAAATGTTCATAGCCTTGACTTTTAAGTTCAATCCTTTTACCTTCTTTTATAAAATAAATTTTCTCCTCAGGAATCACTTTTCCAACCTTAATTAGTTTCCCACCTTTGGATGCGACCAATTTTTGAGCGATATCAAAGTTTTTTATGTCAATTGTAAAAAGATGAATAAATTCCTCTCCTCCACTAAAGACTAGTTTTTCAAGTGAAATTGGGAATTCTTTAGAATATAGTAAAGCGTCTGGATGAATTAAATTTTCATCGAATTCGATTTCAAAACCCAAATTAGGAATTGACAACAACAAATCTTTTAAAGATTTCGATAGACCATCTGACGAATCAATACTTGCTGTTGCTAATTCGTTATCAGCCAAAACAATTCCTTCTATTCCTAATTCGTTTGGTTCTAATACACTTTTTATTGCTCGGGTATATTTAGAAAAGTCTTCTAATCTCCCAGTTCTGTTTAAAATTATATCAAACCCTACACCTGTCAGACCAAATTTATTGTTAATTGCTACTACATTACCGGCTTTTATGCCTTTTCGGTAAATTATTTTGTTACGGTTCTTAAAACCAAATACAGTTGGATTTATAATAATTTCACGTGAATAGTTTAAATCTCCCCCAAGATAATTTAAATTCCATGCTTTTGAATAATCAACGATCCCCTCAATTAGACTTTCAAAATCAAAAATTTTCATTTTTTCCGGGAGGCCTAATGAAACAATAATTCCTTTAGGTTTTACTCCCTTAACAATGAGATCACTAATATTCATGAGAACAGATTTCCGCCCCATCTGATAAAAATTCATTTGTACGGGAGCGTCAGTTGTGGCATTAAACATATCCGAGTTAAGAACAAGATTATCTCTATCTTTTTCTATATCAATTTCAAAAAAGAAGGAATCGTCTCTAACTAATTCTTTACCCGTTTTTTTAAGAATTATATCTTCTATAATATGGATTAGTTTTATTTCTCCGATTGCACTAACGATATCGTTTTTATTCATTAGAAAATTTTATAATTTTTTATAATTTATATTTAATATATTTAATTACTAGCCTTTGTGGCTTAGTCGTAGAGCAACTGATTCGTAAAATTAATTGATTCGAATCATCAGTAGATCGGGGGTTCAACTCCCCCCAAAGGCTCTATTTATACCTCTTGCGTTTCTATATGTTTTTTAATAATCTGTAGAGCAAGCATTTTGAATGCGCCATTTATATTCTCCCCCGTCTTAGCAGATGTTTCCATATATGTTAGCTTTAATTTTTCCGATAACAATTCCCCCTCTTCGCGAGAAACAACTCTTTCATTTTTTAAATCTATCTTGTTCCCTACTAAAATAAGTGCAACATTAGGAGAAGCTTTCTTAATCTCCTTGTACCAATTTTCATCTATATTTTCAAAACTAGCTCGATTAGTTACATCATAAACTAAAATTCCTGCTATTGCATTAGCTAAATATTTCAGTCTAACCCGTTTGAACTGAGCTTGCCCCGCTAAATCCCAAATGACGAACCTAACGGTGCTATCGAGCTCCTTGAAAGAGCATTCCTTTTTCATAATTGAGGTTCCTATTGTAGATTTATAATCTTTTTCAAAAATATCTTCAACATATCGATGTACCATACTCGTTTTCCCTACAGCTCCGTCTCCTCCAAGTATTAATTTAAATCGGTATTCTTTTGATCTAATTTTAACTTTTTGAACTTTATTCACTTTCCGCTGGATTTGATTTCCACCAGGTTCTGAAATCAACTTTGGAATAACGGGACTCACTGTTCTGCCATCAAGAATTCGCGAAATCTTTTCAGCTGCTAAATATGCGTAAGGGAAAACATCGTCTACTCCCGATGAAGAATTTAAAACTGTGACTAGAACTGATTCAGGTCCGGACTCGCAGAAAATAAATCGATATTCTTCAGTATCAAAAGTCCCCGTTCCAAACGATCCTGAACTGAATTCTTTCGTAATTCTAGTTAGTACTGGTTCAACTAAAGCGCTTACCCCTCCAATAATTTCTTCGCTAAGTGATTTTTCTGAAGAACCAATCAATGAGTCCATGATCAACCCATCTCTATTTACTACAAGCACTGCAACTAAATCTTCACCCAAGCTCTGTTTATACCATTTTAGTAGGGCGCTTAATTTTTTTGTATCAATCGACATCCTTTCTTAACTTCGTCTTTCTTATTAAATCAAATTCTAAACAAACCAATTATATAAATATCTAAAACTTATGAATAAAAATTTTGTTAAATTAGTACTCATAGATATGTAAATTTCTTTTATTAAAGTCAGTGTCTATTTCATTTCATTATTATCTTACCTAAGAAAACAAAAAAAAAATTTTTAATGTTTCAATCCTTTAATGCTATTAAGTTCGAGAAAATTAATAAAAAATCATCTGATTTTATTTAAAATATTTGCAGGAGTTGCCAAGCCTGGTCAACGGTGCTAGACCGAGGCTCTAGTCTCATAGGAGTTCGAGGGTTCGAATCCCTCCTCCTGCATTAAATATTAATTTTGTAATTTTATAATATGCATAGAAATTAATTTATGAAAATATAAAACATATATTAAAAAGTTGACATGTATTTGAGAAATTTATGAACACTATTTTAAGCTTAAACCTAAATCATCTAGATTCAGTAATAAATCACGTTAAGGCTTTAGCATTTAATCGTTCGTTTTCATCCACAGGCGA
>JAUWDN010000082.1 GCA_030608765.1 Promethearchaeota archaeon | reverse complement strand
TTAATCGAATAGCAAAGAAAGTTGGAAAGAATAAAGAAGATATCCAAGAAATTCTCCGAGAAATGACTAACTCGGGTATCATTCAAGATATTGGAGGTTATTCCTATTTCCTAACGATGGCACATCTTTTGAATATGGGATTCAAAAACTCAAAAACATTCGAAAGGCTTGGAAAGAAAGGAGCTGAACTGTACGATCAATTCTTCATTGAAGAAAAATATTACAAGCGATACGAATCTTCCGATGTAGGTACTCCTATTACTAGAATAGTTCCCATAGACACATCAATTGATCATAAGTCTGTAATATCCAATACTGAAGAAATACATGGAATATTAGATATGTGTAAAGGTCCAATTGTAGTTACCGATTGTCCTTGTCGTAATAGAACAGAGACCTTAGGAATAAGAGAGTGTAAAGATAAATTTCCAATTTCAGAAACCTGTTTTCAAGTTGGTTTGTTCGGTGAATATTTTTTACGAAGAGGAGAAGGACGAGAAATCTCTCGCGTAGAAGCCCATAACCTAGTAATGAAATTAGCAAAAAAAGGTTTAGTTTTTACAGTTGCAAACAGTAAAAGTCCAATCCACCAGGTAATTTGTTCTTGTTGTGCGTGTTGTTGCGCTTTTTTAAGAGGAATGACGCGATTTGAAGATAAGAACGAACATTGTACAGCTAAATCGAATTATATCGCTAAAGTTAATCGTCATTTATGCACGGGATGTGCCCTTTGTGCTAAAAGATGTCCATTTAAAGCTATTACAATAAAAAAAGAGAAAGCTAAAGTAAATCCTGAAAAGTGCTATGGCTGTGGAATTTGTGCAGTATGTTGCCCTGTAGAATCGATTAAACTTCATCGAATAGAACAATCTTATATTTACCCTGACACTGCCCAATTATTTGAAAAAATCTATCAAGAGAATCGAAGAAAAGAATAAAAAACTTGAGATAGTCATTTCGATCATATTGTAAAACATTGTATATTTTATTTATTTAGGTTTTACCTAAGATAAGGCTTCTCTTTTAGGATAACGACTTTGTGCTTTAAGATTTTCAAATAATAACTGTTCGATTAATTGATATCGTAAATCTTTATAATTTTCATCATACCATAAATTTGTTAATTCCCATGGATCATTTTTTCGATCGTATAAATCTCCGTATCCCGGGACGCTCTCATCAATCGTTAATTTATAATTATCTGTGACAAGATGCCTGACTCTTATTTTTAGATTAAAATTATCTAATTCTTCGTCATGTTCGATAAAACAACACTCTCTCACTTTAGCGCTTGGATATCTTAAGACGGGAGTAATATCTACGCCTAACATGTCTGGAGGGTGCTTTTTTTTATTGATTTTCAAAAGGGTCAAAATAGTTTTAGAAATATCAAGCGAACTCACGAGAGAATCAGATACGCCCGTTTCTGTAACACCTGGCACTTTCCAAATCATGGGAATGTTTAATGGACCATTGCAAGGAGAAGGGCCCTTTAAAATTAATCCGTGTTCTCCCATATTTTCTCCATGATCTGCTGTATAAATAACAATCGTGTTATCTGCTAACCCTAACTCTTCTAACACGTTTAAGATTTGGCCGATTCCGTCATCAATCATGGCAATAGAACCATAAGTTCCCGCTGTAAATTTTCTAACTTCTTCTTCGTCAGCAATTTTTAATACCATTGCTCGGAAAAAAGGGTTATTTAACCGCGGCCCTAATGATGGATGATGCTTTAAATTCTCCAAATTGTTAAAATTTCTAGGAAGTTTAATATCTTCCGGTTTGTATAGGTCTTTATACTTACCTGGAGGGCAAACAGGGTGGTGTGGGTCAGGAAAAGAAACATTTAAGAAAAACGGCTTTTCACCATAATCACCATTCGCATACATCTCAAGAAAGGCAATGGACCTTTCTGTAATGTAAGATGTAGGATAATATTCTTCAGGTATGTCTGTATCGTACATAAGTTTAGTATACTTTCTCTGGTAACCTTTCTTTCTTATCACTTCAATCCATTCAGGTGCTTTTTTCTCCAGCCAATCGAAGTAATGTCCAGTGCACACATCTCCATGACCAATTACTAATTCTACATCTTGAAATCCATAATAAGGTATTGGAAGTTCCTTTTTCATCTTCGCGCGACCTTCGTCTGTACGCATCCAATGACTTGCGCTTTCAAAAGATTTAGCACCTTTAACTAGTTCTTTGAGCATAAATTGCAAATGTATCTTTCCTATTTGGACGGTATGATAACCGTAATTCAATAAGGTTTCAGTAAAAGTAGGGACATTCATGGGTAAATTCATCCCAGCAGTACGAGCACCATGCATGTTGGGATATAATCCCGTAAAAATACTGGATCTATTTGGCATACAAATAGGATTCGCAACAAACGCAGAAGTAAATCGAACGCCTTCACTCGCTAATTTATCTAAATTTGGAGTTTTTAATATAAGATTTCCAGCACAACTCATATGATCCGCTCTATGCTGATCGGCAAATATTAATACTACATTCATTTTTGAGCTCATATTAAGGCATCAATTGGTGATGTTAGCTGTTTTTCTTAATCTTTTCTTATAATCCTTATAATACAATCGTTTTCGTTTTGGATCCATTTTATTTAGTTCTTCTATTGCCTTTTCTGGTGGGAGAACAACTAGTTTTCCGTCCTCATTTTGAATTACGCATCCCGAATTGGTTAAAAGCTCATAATTTTCTGCTGTCTTCTTCGGGTCCCCCCAACATATTAGCTGACAATTGCCACAAGTAAGTTGTACTATTCCTTTTCCACCATAAGATGCAGCTTTATACCCTTGCGAAGAATCGTTAATTAAGGGGCGTTTACTTTGTGCTGTCATCGCCATAGAAAGAAGACGATTTACCTCACGATCATCTTCCGGATAATCATATCGTCCTGGACTCCAAGTTGACCATTTACCTGTTTTATCCAACCCATTGCAACCTCCGCACACAAGCAGACATCTTGATTTATTTATTCGTTTAGAATATGTCATTGTATATCCCCCAAGAATAACTGATGTTTCTTCGTTTTCAGAGAACATCCTGAAACCACAAACTTGTGTACATAATTTACATTTATTACAAAAAGAATCTTCGGAAGGTATGGGGTCTGTGGGAGTAAGTTTTGCATCCGTTACAACACCCCCTACTATTATATTAGCTCCGTATTCTTTAATGCCAACATTACCCGACCACCCAAAAGAAGCAACTCCAGAACGAACCGCAAGATATCTTAGCGATAGTTCGGGAGGTAATGACGCTTGCCATCCAGGTATATCTTGTCTATAATAATTATTTGGAATGTAATATTCTGCTTTAAAACCTTTTTCTCTCAAATAGTTTCGTAAATCTCTTGATAGTCTTCCCACTCTTACATTGGTTTCAATATTATCTTTCTCATGAATACCACGAATATCAGGAAATTCTTTAGCTAAGTAAGGACGAATCAAATCCATGTTTAAAGGCATCGCAAAACTTATTGCGGATTGAGCTTCTGGAAGTAAATAAGTGAGGTCGGCACCTGGAGGTCCACCGGACATAGTTTCAAGTGTGGCAAATCCCACTCTAAGAGCGTCTCGTTCTTTTAAAAACTTTTTAATCTCTTTATTTAATGTTATGATGATCCACCTATTTTATAGAAAATTGTGTTAAAAATTCAGCAAAAATATTCAGTTACTATTACCATAGTATAATTCAGATATTTATACTTTTTATCATGAAAATTCAAAAAAGATTTGAAGTGTAGTATAGCATTTAATAAGAAATAATCCTTATGACTTATCGCCATTCAGTCCCGCATTGACCACATCTATACATTTTACCGTAAATTCTCGGATACGTATATATTATTTTATTCTTATCGTCAAATTCACGAATTTGAGACTTATTAGTATTTCCGCAATTGGGACATGTTTTCTTACGAATAACTGATTCTTCTTTTAGCATTTCATTTTCTAAACTTGTTTCTTCTGGTTCTGAAACAGTATTCAGTTCCATGTTATTACTTGTTGTAATTAAATCACTTTTTGGTTTTAGTTCTAGTGGTTCCTCAATTGTATTCTCCACTTTAAAAGGATCTTCTATTTTTACTTCTGCTTTTTCTTCAAATAAAGGTTCTTTTGGTACAAACTTTTCTGGTGTTTTTGGTGATTCTTTTATTTGAGTTTCCATGACATTTATAGTTTTAGCTAATAGTATAGCATCATTTTGTTTAAGCTTTTCATTTGCTTTCTGTAATGCTTGTACCTTCTTTTCTAAATTGGATGCTTTCACTTCAAATCTTGTCAATCTAAACCGTTCAGCCTTTACAGTATCTAATTTTGCTGTCAGTATTTTGTTCTCTTCTTTTACATCGCGATTTAAGTTCTCTAAATTCTGTATAGTTATCTCTAAATTATCAACTGCTAATTCTTTACTTTTTAAACTCAAATTATAATCTTCAAGAATTTTATTAACTTCCTCTAAATCATTTATTTGTTTTCTTAAACTGTACGTTTCCTCTTTCAATTGTTCCACATTTGAGGATTCAGCTTTTACGGATTTTGCGCTTTCTATAAGGCGTTCGTTTTCAGTTTTTGTTTCAGAAATTTTCTCTTTGAGCTTTATATTTATATTCTCTAGTCTTCCGTAATCTTCAATTAAATTATTAAGAGAATTCTGAGTTTTTATTATTACTTGATCTCTAATATCATCGTTTAAACTTTCTTGCATACTAATTAATTCTTCATTTAAGGCTTTAAATTTCTGTTGTAGAGCCTCCTTTTCACGAGTTCTTTGAGACAATTCTTGGTTTTGTGAATTAATTAAATTTTTTAATATATTAATTTCTTCAGAGTCACTACTCTCAACAGTTGGTTTCACGAGTTCAAGCTTGGAAGAAGATTTATTCTTCTTTAGCTGCGTTTCTAATTTAGCAACCTTGAGTTCTAAATTTTCAACTGTTTTTTCTAATTGAGCTTGTGTTCTTTCTTCTTCCTCAGCTTTGTTTATTAAATTCTTTAAGTTTTTATTCATATCAAATAACACTCAATTTTTTTCATTAACTTATTACACTTAAAATATAATAAACCTCTCATTAAAAAAATTTAGGAAAATTAACTTTAAATTGACGAACTTTGTTAATAATTTTATGCTTAATCTAAAATATAAAAATATAAGTCTGTAATAACACTCTAGATTAGATAGTTCTGTTAAGAAGGTCAAGAATGGTAGGGTCAAGCAAATATTTTTATAAAGTCTGTATTGTCGGAGATTCTGAAGTAGGAAAAACTACACTTGTCAATCAATATTTAAAAAGGAGATTTGTAGCGGACGCTCAAAGAACAATTGGTTCTAATTTTTTTGTTAAATATGTAAAAATTCCCGATGTCAAACACTTATTGACCCTACAAATCTGGGATTTAGCGGGCCAACCTCGTTTCAGATGGGTACGATACGCGTTCTATAAAGGCGCGAGTGGAATTGTCTATGCGTTCGATTTAACCAGAAGAATTACGCTCGATAATATTATAACCTGGAAAGAAGAAGTAGAAAGTAAAATTGGCGTAGTTCCAAATATTTTCGTAGGAAATAAGCTTGATTTAATAAATTCTGAAAATTCCTTCATTAATAAAGAAGAAATAAAGCATTTTAAGGAAACATTATCTGCTAGTGCATACCTTGAAACAAGTGCGAAGCTTGGTACTAATGTAAAGGATGTATTTGATGAATTGGCTTTAGAAATGTACAAAAATATCAATATGTAACTAATTTATTGTTAATTTAATATCTCTTTATTGATTCAGCTACGGCATAAGCCAATAACGGAGGAACTGCGTTTCCTACTTGTTTATATTTGTCTCTCGTAGTTCCACAAAATCGATAATTATCTGGAAATGATTGTAATCTTGCCGCTTCTCTAATAGAAATCGCTCTATTTTGAATAGGATGAATAAATCTGCCCGGAGCACTTACACAACCACAATTCCCCGTGATTGTGTCTGCAGGCGTATTTAATTTGAGCCTTCCATATATATTAGGATAACCTCCTTTAAGTTGGTATTCTTTCGGTAGCGAACTATGATTAAAGCCCGGTTTAATGTGAGAAATCCTATTGCGCACTAATTCGCTATGATTGGGGGCAAAATGATCGTATAATCCCGTTGAATCTTTTCTTAGATATTTTTGATATCGTGTTTTAGGT
>JAUWDN010000093.1 GCA_030608765.1 Promethearchaeota archaeon | reverse complement strand
CATTACCTGACGTGGATATTCCTAATCTAATCGATGTTAACCAAACTCCTCTAAATCCTACAGCAACAGATAATCTTTTATTTACCTTTAATGCAAGTGATAATCATTCAGGAATAGAAAGCGTATTCTTTTTAATGTCGAATAATAATTTTTCAGACTTTTCAGTACATAGATTATTTAATGATTTCAATGAGAATAAACAAGAGTTTAATATTACTTTAAACAAATTAGAACCTGGAGAATATTCATATCTCGTTATAACAAGAGATTATACAAACAAAACTTCCATTTTTTACGAAGAAGATTTCAGCTTTACAATTCTTAAGCCCTTTATGGACTATGTGCTCATAGTTGCTTCTATTATGATAGTTGGATTAGTAGGAATCTCTATAGTAGTCATTGTAATTGGAATGAAGAAACACAAAGAGAACATTAGAAAATTGATGTAAGCCTTACAAATTCAATACAACTCCTTTTAAGTTTAACGATTTGTTATAAAAAAGTTTAATTACTAGTCTTTACTATTTCTATTACTTACAACCATATAAATAAAGCATTTTACCATAATATAGCCGGACTTATGAAATGGTTGTTAGTGGTGTTTTTAGCCACACAATCTTGTAGCGATTAGCTACAACGCCGGAAGTTAAACTGTTTTGCGTTGCAGATAGTACTGTAGTAGAAAATCTATGGGAACCTGTAAACTGTAGCTTCGGCTACGGTCATGGTAATACAGGATAGTACCCGGTACCATCCGAACCCGGAAGCGTAAATGTGGTTAAAGAATATCACTGAAACCGTTATTTCCTTATAAATAATGTTTTTAAATCTTACATTATAAGATCTAATAAGAGTTAATTAATTGAGTTTTAAAGATTTATATGCCGAGAAAATTTGTAAAAACATTAAAGACGATTGGAAGAAAGTGGTTTATATTTCTCGTTGCTATAATCATTGTCGTTTTTATATTTTATCCAATAGCTGCTATAGTAATAACTATTATTACTATCGTATTATTCGCTCTTTCTTATGTTCCAACCTTGTTGTTTTATAAAAAACTCAATAAATTTCTGAGTGGGGTCAACTCCATTGATGATAAAACCGTAGCAAGAAAACTTAAACGTCCTTTAGCTAAGATACAAGAAAAGATGAATAAATTATCAAAAAAGCAAAGTAAGAAGAGTTCTCTAATTATTTTCACAAGCGGGCACTACATTTTTTACAATGAGAAGATAATTACAAATTTTAAAGCATACTATACCAAGGGTTTAGGAGAAAAAGAAGTTCTCGAAAAACTAAAAAAATTCGATATAAAAACTAAAACCGAAATTAAAGCTATTGAAGAATTATTAATAAAACATAACAGATTAGAAGAAAGAAAAGTTTCTGTTAAGGAATATAGAGACAAAAAAAGATATTCCTAAATAATTACCTTCTTGATAATTAATCTTCGTTGTTATTTGCTAACTTAATGACTGTGCCTTCAACCTCTATGGGGTTACCTTTATTATCCCTTATCAAGTGAGAATTTAGTTGAACTCTAAGTATCTTTCCATTAGGTATCTTAATTTTTGTGGCAAAGTTCTTAATACATCCGTTTTCTAATAACTCGCTGTAATAACGCTTATATTCATTAGGATCAGAGAGAAATTTTGATGATTGAGAGCCAACTAAAGAAATCTCTTTATCTAAACTTAAAATTTTGTTAAATGCCGAATTATGCATTAGTAATTTGCCTTTAAATTCTCCCCTATAGAAACCTTAATCTAAATCGCTTAGTATCCTTTTATAAGTTTCCTCAGATTCTCTCAATTCTTTAGTTCTTTCTTCTACTTTTTGAATTAATGTTTCTTCCATTGTTTTTTGAGCTGTAATGTCTCTTAATATCATAATAGCTAACTCTGTTTCTCCCTCTAAATTTACTCCTGCTGTACTTGAAGTACACCAGAAAATTAATGTTTCCGCATCTATAGTGGTGGATTTCTTCTCGGTCTCGTGAATTTTTCCATCCGTAAAAGTTTTGAGGGCTATACATTCCGTGCACGGTTTACCTCGATGGGCAAAAACTTTGTAACACTTTTTTCCAGTTAACTGTAATCCGAAAAGTTGTTTAGCGACATTGTTAGCCCAAACTACATTATAATGATTATCTACGAGATAAATCGTTTCGGTTAAAGAAGAAATAATTCCAGCAAGTAATTGATGACTACCTTTCAGCGTTTCCTCAGACCACTTACGTTCTAGCGCGTTGCCAATAATCTCAGACGTAGTACGAAGAATATCAAAATCTAGTTCGTCCCATTCACTTATTTGATGAATATTATCGAATCCTATATATCCATAAGATTCGTCTTTAATTTTTATCGGAAAACAAAGTACAGAATTAATATTTAATATTTCTAATTCTTTTTTAAGGTCAATCGCTTCTTCTGGAAGCTCAGAAGAATCTTTAATGTGAATAAGTTCATTCTTTCTACCGAGATCAAATATCCAAGGAAACGTTGTTTGGTTTATGTTTGTTAAATTTATCATTTGTGGTTCAATCCCTTCGGCACACCACTCTTGAAGATAAAATTCGAGGGAATTTTCTTCGTTAAAAAGTAAAATATATGCGCGTGTGGCGCCAATTAAGGCACCCATCTCAAGAAGAGATTTACTTATAGCTTGATCGATATCACTAGTACTAATTAGCCTAGATGAAATGGTAGAGATAAATTTTTCATTATTAAGTTTTCGCTTAATTTGTTGCTCAAAATTCTTACGTTCCGTTATGTCAGTTACAAAAGATTGGACTATTGGTTTATCATCAAGACTTATCAAAAACAGTTGATTCAAAATCCATCTTTTACTTCCGTCTTTTTTAGTTATTTCAAATTCAATTGGTTTGATAGGCTTTCCTTCCACTAATTGAGATAATCTATTTTTAAATATTGGAATTAGATTAGGAGAGTATATTCTTAGATCTAAATAGTTCTTTCCTACAAGTTCTTCTTTTAAATAGCCAAATTGGTTCTCTGAAGCTTTATTACAATCAAGAATGACACCCTTTAAACTAGTTAACGCTATAGGTATAGGAGAACTTTCGAACAGCATTTTGTATCTTTCTTCAGAATCCTTAAGCTTTTTTTCCGCTATTTTCCATTGCGTTATATCCTTTATGTGAACTATAATTAAATCAGGTGGTAGAAAATGAATCTTAAGTGAAACATAAACCTGTTCTCCTGTAGTTTTCATCAAGTATTTAGATTTTTTAGAAATACTTTTTTTCTCATTACAGCACTCGTTTATTGCTTCTACAATATCGACTCTATCTTTATGAACTTCAGAAGCTTTCTCGTTTAAGTAATCTTTAATTTTACCATTGGTTACTTTTTCAGCCGCTTTGTTATAATCGATTAGGATGAAATCATTCTCTTTCTTTTGCCAAACATACGATGGAATCGGAATACTATCAAAAAACTTTTTAATATTTTCTTCTAAAAGAAATGGTTTATTCTCGAGGTTTTTCATTGGATTCTTTTGACGCTAATAGTTCTATTTATATTTATTTACAATGCTGGTCTTAATAAATAAAATTTGACAGAATTATATCTCAACTAATATTTCATCCGATGGGTATTTAATAATATGTTTGTTGAAAAAAAATCATCAAAAATTAAAAAAAAAAGTAAACATCAGCTTAAATATTCAAATCTCCAAAGTTATAGTATTTTCTCACGGGTTTCTTAACATTCCAAACGCATTCTAGTCCTTTAGGAAATTGAACTAAGTCTCCTTTTTTAAATTCAAGTTTCTCTCCAGTTGCATTATCGGTTACCTCTATTTCTCCTTCTAAAATATAACAGGTTTCTGTATCACTGTATGACCAATCAAAAATACTCTTCTCTTTTTCCCAAATGCCCCATGACTTCACTCCTAATTTAGTCAACTCTTCTTCGGTAGGTATTTTCTTTTTCATTTTAATACACTTTATTGAAATTTGATTAATAATATTTGAAATTTTTAATCAATATAAGAAATAATAAATTAAATATTAATTATTTAACCCCGTTATGGATTTATATAATAAAAATTTAAAAAAGAAATAGAATTTAAATTTAATTAAATCAATAAGGTAAAAAATGAAAATTATTATTACATAATAAAATAATATTTTTAACTTTGAATCAAAAAATTAAGTTTAGTTATTTTTAAATCTAATAATAATAGCCATCAATGTAGCGAATACAATTAATCACATGAGAAATCAGGAAATATGAAAAAGTTTATCTTAAAAATCCTTTTAGCGGGAGAAGGAGGAGTCGGTAAAACCACGCTTCTTCATCGGTATGTAGAAGGGAGGTTTAGCGCTGAGACCCGTATGACTATTGGCGTAGAGTTTTTTCTAAAAGAGGTAGAAATCGACAGTCATTTTTGCACTCTCCAATTATGGGATTTTGGTGGCCAAGAAAGATTCAGATTTTTGTTAGAGAGCTATGTTTTAGGTGCAAAAGGAGCTTTATTGCTTTTTGATTTAACTCGTCCTATTACATTAGAAAAATTAGAAAATTGGGTAAATATTTGCCGAAGAGGAGACCCCAATTTACCGATTCTCTTTTTAGGCACGAAACACGATTTAACTGACAATGTTACGGTTACTGATGATTATGCCTTAGAATTTAAAGAAGCATTTAATTTATTCGATTATTTAAAGATATCGAGTAAATCTGGAGAGAATGTTCTTAAAGCGTTTAACCTATTAACCAGAAAAATATTAGATCGTCAAACCCACTAAATTTTTAACTATAACGGAAATGGTAGAAAATTTAATAGTAGTTGACGCTAATTTTGTTTTACTTCCGTTTCAGTTTAAAATTGATTACTTAGACGAAATAACTACAAGTTTGGAAGGTAAGACTATTTTTATCGTTTATAAACAAATACTCGATGAATTAGAAGCCAAAAAACTTCGAGAACCTAATGCTACGAAATTTCATATGAATTTAAAATCGGGACTTTTATATCTAGAAAAAAATAACGATAAGTTCATTATCCTCTATAGACAAAGCGTAAAATCAAAAGAAGAAACTACGGACGGTTTTCTTCTAAAATCATGTCAAGAACTAAAGGGAAAAAACAAGAAAGTATATCTAGCATCAAATGACGCAGAATTACGCAGAAAAGCAAGGAAAACAGGAATTAGCACAATTTTCTTGCGACAGAAAAAATATCTTTCTTTTGATTAAAAAATTCTAAATACGACTTATTAATATCTCACTCAAATCCTCGCGCTTTAGATGAACTGGATTGTTTTTTAAACTTGTTTTCTCTACAATATTATTAATATCTGTAGTGGTAATTCCATATTTACCCAATCGATCGATGTTTAATTGCTTAGTCCAATTTTCAAGGGTTTCTCTTAATACTGAACAATAATGTGGAACACTAATATCTTCAAAACTTTCTTTTCCAGTAATTAATGCCCCTACTATCGCATGTTTTAATAATCCATTTTCACCTTCAGCACCTAACTGCTCTAATCTCTTTATGTTCATTTTAGTACTTGCAGCAAGTAGCGTTCCACATACAACGCCATGAGGAATATTAAACAAACCTCCTATAGACGATGCGAAACCGTGAACGATTCCTAATCCTACGTTTGCAAGAACAATTCCAGATATTAAGGAACCATAAGCCATGGCGGCCCTTGCAGTTATGCTTGAGGCTTTCTCGTTACATACGGGCACAATCGCGTCTTTCATTTGTCTTATACCACTCTTTGCTAATGCATCAGTAATAGGATTTGCTTTAGGCGAAACATATGCTTCAAGCAACTGTGTGAAGGTGTCCATTCCGCAAGGGGCAGAGATTGATTTGGGACAGGATATAACAAGTTGGGGATCA
>JAUWDN010000063.1 GCA_030608765.1 Promethearchaeota archaeon | reverse complement strand
TATTACGAGTAGCATAAAGTGAGTCTACATTACCCTTTAAACTAAAATGAAAATCTGATGCTGACATAATAATTCTACAATTCCTTTTTGTTTTTTAAGATAATTGTATTCTTTCAGATATATATAATTTTTAAATCATTAGCTAAATACAATAATCTTTTCCTATATATCCTAAATAAATATCATATTATATATCATTAGTAGCCCAGTTTTTTTTAGAAAACGTGGTCTTTAAAAAGGGTTCTAGCACAAGCTTTTATCAATCCTTACTCCCCAAGTATCTTTTGTTTATAAACCTCTAATGTATCAGATATTTCGTTTAAACGCACTGAAAATTCTTTAGGTTTCAATTTCTTTAATTTCTCAAAATTCTCAACAATCTCCTTAAATTCCTTAATCCAAATTTTCATAAGTATTTCACTTTCTTTTCCATCAAGATGTGTATTAATAGCTTTAGTAATAGATAAATTGATTTTATCCATGAGCTTCATCTCGTTAATCGTATAAGAGATTCTTAAGACATCTTGTTGCGTTTTAAGCTTTTCCATATCTTCTTTCATCGTAGTTTTGTGTTTTAAAAGTTCATCATTAAATCTATTAATCATATCCATTATAATTTCTTCTTGGGTCCTAATAGTTTGCTCAATCCTTTCTTGGCTAGATAAGATATCACTTTTAATCGAAGTGATTTCTTTTTTTACAAATTCAACTTCATTTTCAGTATGTTTTACTTGATTAATTAAATTTTGAAAATCTTTGAGCGTTATCTCTTCAATTTTATCTTTTTTGGGAATTAGTTACCACCTTTTATAAGTTCTTTATTTATGGATTACGATTTTTGTTTGCTTGAATTTAATTCCAAAATCGAATCTAATTTTAACTCGAAGTCTTTTTTTAAATTTGACAGATCTTCTAAGGCTTTATCAATATTACTAATAAGAGAATCGATCGGAGCTTTTTTTAGATCAGATATAAGATCAGAAATAATTGATAAATTATTTTTAAACGCAATTATAATGTTTTCTTTAATTAAACTCTTGTCGACATCGAACTCTTGAGTTTTTGTGAGATCATTGATTTCTCTGAGAGGAATTACTTCGCTTTCAGCTAATTTAACATTTTTTTTAATTATGGTTGGAGTTATTTTATTATGGAGTGTATTTGGATCAATTTCTGCTAAATTTATAATTAAATGTTCTAATTCTTCTTCAGTTTTATTAATAGATTCTAAAAATCTCTTGGAAATTCCTATGAATTGCTTTTCTTTACTCTCTTTTTCTATTTTATTTAAAAAATTAAAAATTACTAAAGAAAATGCCTCAGAAATATTATCTTGGATTTTAGCGGAGACGAAAATAATAGGAAACCCTTCGATTTGGTATTGGCGAATATTATTTAGAAGAATTTCTGAATCTTCTGGCTTGATTAAATCCGATTTGTTTCCTATTAAATACACAATACATTCTGGGGAATATTGAGCTAAATTCTTTAGGTAAGTATTTATAATTTCTTGTAAAGTTTCTCTAGGGTTATTTAAGTCAAAAACTAATAACGCAGAATCTAAATTACTAAAAAATACAGGGTTCAACGGATTAAAACTTCTTTGCCCCCCGATATCCCAGATATTTAATCTAATATGATTAGATGTTAATTTATACTCCTTTCTGGCAATGTTACTGCCGATAGTGGGGATATACATTACAGGGAAATCTTTTCCTAAAAAAGAATTCACAATAGATGTTTTTCCGACACCCCACTGTCCCAATATTGTGAGCTTAATATTGATTTCAGAGACCATCATGAGTAGTAATTAAACAATATTGATAATTTATTAAAGTATATACTTTAAGGTCTATAAAAATATGCTTTATCCATAATCAGAATCTATAACAAAGCAATTTTAAGTAGCTTCTTTTCTCGGGGAATTATCTTCCTTTTTTACTGAGAAATTCTTAAAAGCAAATACAATTCTTTGGATTACTGTAATATTTGTCCCAATTGCTAGGAATACCATTGTCCACCATATAGCTGTAGGAAACCATATGTGTAATATCGAGCCGAGTAAGATAATTGGGACTCTATCTGTTCTTTCTAATAACCCCACTCCGTACAGGTTTGGAATTCCCAGACTCTCAATTTTTGCTCTTGTATATGAAGTTAGAAATGCGCCTCCAAGCGTTATCAAGCCAATATATAACTCAGTATATCCACCAAGTATAATCCCAAAAAAAATGAGATAATCTCCAATTCGGTCTAATGTAGAATCTAAAAAAGCACCTAATTTTGTTGGTCCTTGAAGACGAGCAATAACTCCATCTAATTGGTCGAAAAACTCTACTAAAACTAAACTAATTATAATAAAAGGTAAAGCTTGGAATATAAAGAATAAAAACGCGAATAACGCGAAAATCAGCCCTAAAGCTGTAATTATGTTTGCGGGTATTTTTTTTAACTTCTTGCCTAAGGGAAGAAGCAGTTTTTCTGAGTATTTTTTGACTCCTAATAACATCTTGCTTTATTATATTAGATTTGATGGTTCTTATTTTTTCTAAATATAAGGCATATAATAATTTAAAATTAATGAATCAACGGAAAAAAAAATTATAGAAGCTATTACAATTTGTTTTATAAAGCGTTTTTAGTTACTGAAATGAAGGTGATTTATGTGTTACCTCCGTAATTTTGCATCTAAATAGTTAATAAAATTGGACACTGTTTCTTTATTGACAATGAGATAATCCCCATCAATAATAAAGTTAAAGATTTCTGCCCATTTAAAGATTTCTCTATTAAAGTTTTTCCGTTCCATTCCAAGGACATCTTGCATTCTATCTAAATTTACTTTTATTGATGTTTGCATTATTCTTTTAATTTCTTCCAGATTCCCAATAGTAAATTTTGTTTCTTCTTTCCTTAACTGGCGTCCTACTCCATAAAATAGCATATACCCTCCAGTAACCACCAGAATTAATCCTACTATAGACCACCCAAACCGAAAACCAGGAAGTACAACTTCTAAGATATATGATGAGTAAGTGCCGTACAGGAAAATATTAAGGCTGTGAATTCCTACCATAAAAAATCTCCATCTATTCCTTATCGCAGTATCTTCTAATTTCCTGTATATTACCGTTGATAAAAATATTGTAGGGATAGTTGAGCTAATGGAATGAACTACAACTAAGTAAATATAAATAGGTAAATGGTATATAGGAACCCAATTAGGCCCCAATATATCTACTCCAGTTTCCTCACCAAACATAAAACCAATCATAGATAACAAAACAATAGAATAAGAAACAAAAATTATCGTTTGCTTTTTTTCTGTGATGACTTTTTCTGATTTTAGTAAAACCAGTTGAAAGATTACAAGAAAAATAGGTCCTAAGAGAAGGCAATAATTTGTTATAAAATTAAGAATTTCTATTATTATTACTAAGTCATCGCTTCTCATTGGAGTATAAATAAAATTAAAAAATAAACCGAGTGAAACCACTATATAGAATCCTGAAAAAATTTTATTTAAGCGCTTTTTATCCCGCTTAAGAATTATAATAGAAAGAGATACAAAAAACAAAAAAACTAAACCTTGTACAAGATAAACTTGAAGAATCCGAATTATATCATACTGAAATTCAGCCAAGATTTCAACTTCCAATTAATTTAATTTATGTATAAGAAATAGAATAAACACTTATTTAAAACTTACTAAATAAAATTTGGATATGATGTATTAAAGAGCCTCCATTTCATCAATAAAAAGAAAATAAAGAAAAAAAAATTAGATTCCATAAATAGGATAAAATTTCTTTTCTAAATATTCGATAAAATAGTCAGGATTTAAATCTTCTCCGGTTACTCTTTTAATCAAATCTCTCGCTTGATAAATTCTACCATATTGATGAATATTTTCTCTTAAAAATGTTAGCAAGTTAGAGAAATCTCCTTTTTCATGTTCTTCTGGCAAATTTGGATGCTGCTTAAGCGCAGTGTTATAAAATTGGGCGCCATATAGATTTCCTAGGAAATATGTTGGAAAATACCCAAAACCTCCGCCGGACCAGTGAATATCTTGTAAAACACCATCAGAATTAGTAGGAGGCGTTATTCCCAGTAATTCTTCCATTTTTTCGTTCCACAAATCGGGTAGCTCGCTAACCTGAACTTTACCCTCTATGATTTCTTTTTCCAGTTCAAACCTGAGAATTATATGCATACCATAAGTAACTTCATCAGCCTCTACACGAATCAGTGAAGGTTGCACTGTGTTAATACTACGATAAAAGTCATTTACATTTTTGCCCTGTAAATTATTTGGAAAACTCTTTTCTAATTTAGGATACCAGAATTTCCAAAATTCTTTACTGCGTCCTACCATATTTTCCCACATGCGACTTTGACTTTCGTGAACTCCCATCGAAAATCCACTTGATAAAACTGTATCGTGAATTTTCTCCATTAATCCCATTTCGTATAAAGCATGTCCACATTCGTGAATAGAACCAAAAATACATGTTGAGAAGAATTCTTCGTCAATTCGAGTTGTAAATCTTGTATCTGATGATGATAATGACGTTGTAAATGGATGTACTGATTTGTCTTGGCGTCCTTTATTAAAATCATAATTCAAGCCCTTTACAACTTCAATGCTAAAATCCCATTGTTTATTCTTATCCCATTTTTGTGTAAGTATTGAAAAATCAGGTTTATCGCTTGAGTTATCCAATTTTTTAATGATACGATTAAGATTCTGCTTTGATTTGTTGAATATATTAGCTATCCAATCATAGGTAGCTCCAGGTTCGTAGAGATCGATAAGTGTAGAGTATAGATCAGGGTGCGTATCTAATTTCTCTGCAACTTGAATCTGGAGTCCGATCATCTTTTCTAAAAGTGGTTCAAAAATTGAAAAATCATTTTTTTCCCTTGCTTCTACCCATTTTATATAACCACGGGAGGCTGTCCTTGAGATTTCTTCCACTAACTCGGTTGGTAATTTAACTTCTTGCTCGTAATCTCTTTTTGCTTCACGTAACGTGGCATTATCAATTAAATCTAAACCTGTCAGCTTTTCAGCTTCTTTTATTAAATTACCTATTCTGTCGGATATTAATCGCTCGTGGACAATTTTGCTCATGAGCGCGTTCTGTTCCGCCCTTCCCCCGAATGAGCCCTTAGGTAGATTAACTTGCTCATCCCACCCTAACAAAGAACGAATATGATTGAGACGAGTTATTTCACTAAATTCCTTTTTAAGTTCTTCTATAGCATTCATATTTCTATAAGCTTAATTTTTTTTTTCTTAAAATTTATATATACAACTTTAATATTGGTAAATAAAAAAAAATTTGCTTTATCTAAGAAAAATTAATCTATGCCGTAATCAAAAAAGGAATAGAATTTTTATGATAGATCGTGCTTAACAAATATATCTGCTGCTAATTCAAGGTCTTCATTAGTGAGAGGCCTTGCTAAAGTTGATTGGAGTTCAGATAATAATTGCTCACATAAGTTTAAGGATAACGAACTACCTCGTTTTTCAATTAATTGCTGGAGGATACCTGGAAATATTTCATCCTTCTCCTCAATAATTTCTAAAGTTGGACGTTTTTCTTCTGGAATGATTTTATCTATATCAAGTGTAATATCTTCTTTATCTATTTCTTCCCCATCCGAAGAATCAGTTTCTGAAAATAACATTAAATCTTCCGTTTTTTGTTTGATTTTTGTTGGTGTTTTGGGTATTTCTATAGGGGGTGCTTGTACAGATGTTTTACTTGTAGGTAAGGGTTGAACCTGAATTCTTCTAGTAAATTGTCTCCTCCCCGGTATTTCAAATTTCTTTTTTTCTTGAATTCCTTTCCTAATTTTAACTCGCTTGTCGACTTCTTCCTGTAAACCTTCTACTTTGTTCTTGAGAGTAGTTATATAAGTAAAGTCTTGATACTCGTTAGATATTTGTATTAATTCCTTATATTTTGCGATGGCGAGTATTAAATTTCCTTCGCTTTCCACTTTCTTAGCTTCGTTAAACAATTCTGTGAAATTATGGGGGAGTAATTTTTTAAGGTTTAGTACTTCAAAAATTAAGGTTCTAATTTTCTCTTTCGCGCCCGCTTCATTTAAAGATATTTCTTCAAAATTGGGAATATTTAACTCGTTTTTAATTATTCTAATATCTTCTTTTCGAATCAAATCACGCTTATTACCAATAATTAAAAGTTTGGAAAATTTGCTCTCTTGTTTTTGTAAATCTAAGAAGTGATTAATAACCCGTAAGTGATAATTCGATAAATCGAAAAGCAAAATTACCAAATCGGATCCTTGGATAAATTTCGACCACAAAAGAGAAAAATTATCCTTTAATTCAAAATCCCATAAATCAAATTTTAAGTTATCAACAGAATAAATAGAGGCTTTGGCAAAATTCATGATCGGTCGCGCTCCATTCCCCCTAAACATGTTAAATAGCATAGTTTTTCCGGAATTATGTGGTCCAGCTATAACAATTTTAGAGTGTAATTCGTATTGCTGTTCTCTCAAAAAATCTATAAAATCTCGTTTAAGGTTAGTCGAAGTATTAATTTCGTTCGGAGTTGGAAATAATTCAGTGAACTTTTT
>JAUWDN010000286.1 GCA_030608765.1 Promethearchaeota archaeon | reverse complement strand
GCAAGCGAAAGATTAAAAGAGCTAGCTAATCAGTATTTATAAAGGTTCTTATCTTGTTATTGATTTAAAACCAAAAAACATTTATTTAATTCTGAATAATAGAAATTAGCTTTGGTGGAATATTGTGGCAAAAAAAAAAGTAGAATCGAAGGAAGAAAAAAGCGACATTGACGAAAAAGACTCAGTTGACGACGAAGAGATAGAAAGCCATTACCCTGATGTATCAAAGGATTCCAAAAATGGAAGTGATGCAGTTTCTGAAGATGAATCCGAGGAAACTGACGAATCTGAGGAAGAAGAAGGTTTTGAAATAGAAGCGGGTCCAGAATATCCAGACTATAAATATTTAAAATTGGACATGGAGAAGGGCGTTAGTGATAACGACTATACTTTAATTGTTGAAGGACAATCGCATGGCTTTTGCAATATTTTTGTAGATCACCTCTTAAAAACGGAAGGAGTAAATTCTGCAGCGTATAAAATTACCAAAATTGTTCCACCTGAAATTTTTATTAGGCTTGAAGATGGATATAAAATAAAAAAAATCCTTTTCAAAGCTATAGAAACCTTGAGAACCGAAGTTACAGAAGTCCAGAAAACATTTAAAAAAATCACCTAAACAAATTTTGTCTCGGACTTCTGAAAAGTTTATAAGAAATTACTCGTCTTCTAATCTTAATGTCATTTGATTTTTTATTAAAGGATTTAAACAATAATCTAACCCAAAAATCAATAGGAACTGATAAAGGGTTAGCGAAAATTGGTGATAGTATTGTTAACCTTACTTATTCTGTGGCAAAATCTATCGTATTAACTCGTAATAGCAAAACTAATAAAAATATTCGAACAGGAATGAAAGTAAGCAAAACTATCTTAGCTAACGCTCTAAAAAAAGCGGATATGAAAAAGTTTTCAAAGAGTAGGGCAGATGCTCACGATCTCGCAGACACAGTTGAGGCTCTTATTGCATATATATGGTTTATTGAGAAAATGACGATAGAGGACATTATCAATATTTTAGTTGACTCTCTTAAGGAAAATTTAATCGTTAGAAGTGAAGAAATAAAAAACGCAACTGTGGCTTTCACCAATCTCTTGATCCATATTAAAAAATATTTACCTGAGAGTTAAGAATGAAAGATTTCCCAATAACTATTGGATTTGACGACGCAAAATTTAACTTCAAATCTAATTCTAAAACTACTGATTTAATAGGAATAATCTGCCAAGGTACTAGAATGGTTGGTATGGTTAAAAAAGAAATTACAATCGATGGTGATGATGCAACGGATGTATTAATCGAACTCACTAAGCAAAATGAAAAGCACGTACAATACATCGTTACCGATACAATTACTTTTGGAGGATTTAATATTATTGACTTAGAAAAAATAGTTAACATCATAAAAAAGCCAATTATAGCTGTAACTGAAAGAAAGGTAAATCTTGAAGCTGTTAAAAAAGCACTTGTAAAAAGATTTCCAAAAAAATACGAAGACAAACTTCAAAACATAGTTAATGCGGGAGAGTTATACGAAACCTTCATCGAAACGGCGGGAGGGCACTCAAAAGTGTATTTCCATACAAAGGGAATTCAAATCTCTGAAGTGAAAACTCTTTTACGTAAAATATGCATCGACTCTAAAATTCCTGAACCAGTTCGAATTGCTCATATTATTGGAAAGGCTTTATAGAAACAAGTAATAAATAGTTTTAAAAAGTAGCGATCTCGTATTCCAATATCTCTTTCATCCTTTGTCTCAGTTCTGGTCTAACAGCAGACATTCCATAGGTTTTTAGTCCGCCCAATTTTTTCTGAACTTCTTGAGCAGTTAAAGCACCTGGTAAATCTTGCTTATTTGCGATGGCTATAATTTTCATCCCTAAACTACGTTCGAACCTATCGTAAATCTCTTTCGTCTTTTCCACATTTTCTTTAGTTGAGTCACACACTATAACTGCTAATCCAGCACCCCTTAAGAAATCTTGCCACATGAATTTAAACCTTTTCTGACCACCTAAGTCCCATATAGAACAGTTTTTTCCATTTAAGAGAGAATCTTCTACGTCTAATCCTACTGTAGGAATTCTTTCTTGGGGAACATCTCTTCCTTGTAATAAGGACAGTAAACTAGTCTTACCAACTCCCCCTTCTCCTATAATACAAATTTTTTGCTTTGTCGAAATCAATACTAATCCTTTCTAATCGAGAATTATCTTAATTAGAAAAGACAAGTAATTGTTCAATAATGGAAATAATATTCACATAATATGAAATTATTTAATAAAAATCCCGATATACGCCATTCTTGTTGAATTCTAAAAGAAATAATAATTATAGGGATATTACAATATGATGAATAGTAAAAAATAAATTAAAATAAAATTAGAAATAAAAAAATCAAAAAAAGATTATATCTTTATTCTGCTGATTCTTCTGATTCTTCTGATTCTCCTGTTTCAAGGTCTCTCACAATTCCTACACAACTCGTTCTCGACATATCCCTTACCGCAAATCGCCCGAGCTCAGGAAAATCTTCGTATTTTTCAATACAAAGCTTTTTAATTGGCTGTAGTTTGACGATTGCTGACTCGTTCTTCTTTAGAAATTTCGGATTGTCCTCGATTACGGCACCAGTCCTCGGATCTAACTTTTTGTTTAACTCGATAAATTTCGCAGCTACTTGAGCTGTATGAGCGTGAACTACAGGTGTGTATCCTTGAGCAATTGCTGTTGGATGCCAAATAACAATTATTTGTCCAGTCCAGTTCCCTTTCGGAGTGACTACGGTTGGAGGATTGTTCGGATGGCCCATAACATCGCCACGACCAACATCCTTCATTTCAATACCTCTAATGCTAAATCCGATGTTATCGCCGGGTTCT
>JAUWDN010000043.1 GCA_030608765.1 Promethearchaeota archaeon | reverse complement strand
GATTACTCGATCGTATTTTGTTAAGCCTTCTTTTACTCTTTTTTTTTCTCTATTAGGATCAAGTACACATAAAGATATTTTTTCTTTGATCTCTTTTGCTATTGCTTTATCAAGGTAAATGTTTTTAGTTGCACTAATTCTACTTAAAATTAAATTTAGAAAATACTTAGTTATATCGGATCCTGTTATTGGAAACATGTCTCTAGCCATTATGTTGGTAAACCCGTGAAAAATTGTAGAAATATAAGTGTAAGACTCTCCAATATTAACGACTACCCCGCTAGATTTTTGTAAAGTTGACAAAATAGCCTGAGTCTCTGGTAAAAATAGGATATAAGGAAAATTTAACGAATTAAAGAATATTTCTTGAAGTTTTGTTTTTTCTAACTCTGATTTATAGAATGGAGTAATAATTATAAGAGGTTGCTTAAATTGGAATTCCTCTGTAATATTTAATTGTTGATAATAGTGAGAAAAAATTTTTAAAAGAATATTATAATTACTCTCTTTACTAAATTCACGTATTTTTAAAATATTTTGATACTTTAACGCATCATGACCGACTAAATGAGGCTGATTATTCGGTTCTAAAAAAATATCTTCTAAACCATTTATCGTGTCGGATGCAATTATATTAGAACTAAATAAATAATCCGTAACATCAACATAAATACTAGGGGCAATAATATCCGGAAAGTCCCCTCCTGCCCAACCTAATCGAAAATTGTTACTACCTATGTTTAAAATTAGTGGAAGTAATTGGCTGTTATCCGTATTTGACATAATTTTATTTAAATTGTTAATATCGAGATTTATTAAGCAAAGCAATTAGTAAAAAGTTTTTTGTTGGTGAAAATACTCGTCTGATAGTTTTTTTAATTGATATTCTTTTACTTGTAATTCTAATAACCCTAAGACTTTTTTAAATTCACTAGACATAGATTCAACGTCAATATCTGCAATCTTTTCGACTACATCTCTTTTTAATTTGAATTGCTCCAAATTGTATTGAATTCTATCATAAGTACCTCCTATTGATGATACTAATTCCTCAGTGTTTTTCTTAGTTATTTTTCTCATTTTTCTCAGAATTGAAAGAATGGAAGATATCGAATTTTCCCATTGATTATATCTCTCTACGTAACTGTCAAATACTCCTTCAAAAAATCCAGCTAGCTTAACATATATATCATCTTTCTTAGAGAATGAAGGCGACTGAGTTGTACTTGGGGATTTAATCGTAGTCTTATTCTTTTCCAGTGTTGTTGAAATAGGTTTTCTCTTCTCAATAGAATCTCTCTTTGTGAGTGAAACATCTTCCAATACATAATCTTCTGCGATGTGTTTCTTGGTTTCATAAGAAAGTTGAGGTGCAATTTTGGTGTCTTCTTCTTTTGGTGCGATAAATACTTTTTCCTCGGTGACACCTTTAAGCATGCTGTGTAGAGCTGATTCGGTTTTCTTAGACGATTTCAAAACATTATCTATATTATCGAGAAGAACTTTGCTTTTTGGTTTTTCTTTAACACTTTTTGGTTTTTCTTTATCCTTCTTCTTCTTTTTAGCCATACGACTTAATCATCAATCTAATAATTAATTAATATATCTCATTCTAACGATAGGAATTCTACTCTAAGCGCTTCTCCCTTTTCTTTTAAAACTTTTTCAAGTTCTTCTGAGGAAAAATTTGGACTCTCTGAAATAACTGTCCATACCGCTGTTTTGTCTTTCTCAACTATGACTGCTTCGCTATACATCATGCTAAGATTTAAATCTCCAAAAGTAGTTGCTAATTTTGCCAACGCTCCAGGAGTATCTCCCATGGTAATCCTTAATTTAATGAGATTGCTTTCATTCCGTAAACCAATTGGAGTAATCTTTATTTCCTTAATCTCTGAGTCGCTGACCATCATAAGTTGTGAATTAGTTGTAATCCCTAACGATTTCCTTACGATTTGTGGAATAACGATCCTCCCTCTTTCGTCTATTGTAAGAATTTTAACCTCTTTCATTAAAAACACACAATTTGTTTGTTTTTGTTATAAATAGTATTAAATTATAAGTATAAAAATTTTATAGAAAGTACAATAATTTACTAAATCTTTAAAGATTAAAATAAGAAATTTTATTTTAATAAAAGAAAAATAAGTAGGAACAACTTTAATCTTTATGTGCTTTCATCTTAACAGTTAAATCCCGAGCTCGTTTGGAGTACCACACTAAAAGCTCACCAGCGTCTTCTGGCTTGAAATACTCTCCTCCACATAATGCTGCCGCTCTGGTCATCATTTCGTCGTCAGGATTTCCGAGTCCGACGATGTAAATTACAACATTGGGATTATCTGCGAATACCTTGATTGTTTTAAGGAAATCGTCTCCATCCGTTGGGATACCATCTGTTAAAAGTATTATCATCGTTGGTTGGGGATTTTCTGGACTCATTTTATCGAACTCCGTTAAAACTTGGTGAGCTTTGATCATTGCTAGCCCCATGCGGGTAGATTGTCCGTAGGCGTTTCCTATGCGATCCACTATCATGCGCGCGGCATCTTCTAATACGCCCTTTTTCCCACTTGCTGAATCCATGTAGTAGTTGTTCCCAAAGGGTAATATCTGAGCTTCGTCTGCAAATCGAATTACAGAAACTTTTTCGCCGAAACCTCTGCCTACTTTTTCGCTTAAGAAAAGAACTGCAGCAAAAGCAGCAGAGATTCTTCTAGGGACATTAACGCCCGGTTTGAAGTGCTTTAAAAACTCTTGAATTTCTCGAGATTCCATTGCTGCCTTGATACCCTCAATAGCGGGAGCGATATTTACAACTCGGACATCCCTGGCCATCATACTTCTGCTAATATCTATGATCAAAATAGCATTGAAAGGAACTAAGCCAGTTGGGCTTAGGTTTATAGCAGTATTTTCATTAACTTGTGCTAAAATATCACCGGTTAAATCCGGAGTAGTTGAAAGTATTGAGCATGCGATATTTACGGCGTTCCATCTTAATTTGATTCCCTTGAATATTACGTAATTAGCTAACCAACCTTTTAGAGACGCAACATTTTGTCGAGCAGTACTAATTATTTCCCACATATTTTCACCTGAAATTGGTGAAATTCCTAACGATATATTTTGTAAGGGTATTATCGGTCGAAGATTTTTATACACTCTAACTTCAAAACTTCCAATTCCCGACGCTTCTAAGATTTCACTATCAATAATTATAGTATTATCTGGTACAGATTCTAGTATTTCTACTTTACCTGCTCCGATGGCTCCCGTAAGTTCGTCTTCAAAAGCAAGAATATTATCTTGAACAAGTGAGAGTGTGTGTTGTGTTCTTGGGCTTACAAGTGCGTAGCCCATCAAATTTGGTTGCGATTGAACTTCTAACATGAGCTCAGAAGCTCTTTGAATTGGAGGTTCAGTGGAAAATACTACTATTTGTTCGGCGATAACATTTGTATCTTCTTTAGTATCTCTACTCATTCTAATTTCAGAAGGGCCTATCATGCCTTGATCAATCCTAGCAGAACCTATAGCACGCGTGAGAGGATCTTCCCATCCAATTAACATCCCTTGCCCTAATCCTAATTGTTGAACAACCGTACTACTTATTTTGACTCGACCTCCTTCAATGGAAGCGTCTACAATAGGAGTTAAGACTAGACCATTTTTTTGACTACCTAACATGTTTACATCAATTCTATTAGGGTATGGATGTGCTGGAAGTGCGGCAGCACCAAAATCTTGTCCTGGCATTGGTAGTGGGGCTTGGCTGGTGGGAGGTTGACTCGTTTGAGGTGGTGGAACTTGTGGTAATGGAGTTGGAATTGGAATTGGTGGTGAAGGCGTAGGAGATAATTGGGGTATAGGCGCTATAGTCGGTTGCGGTGGTGGAGTGGGTGCAGGTGCTATAATTGGTTGTGGCGGTGGAGTGGGTGTTGGGGTTTGAACTGGCGGAGGAATTTGTTTAGGTATTAACTGAGGTGGGGGTGTAGGTTCGGGTTGTTGAGTAGGGAGTGGGACATGACCAGGAACTGGAGCTGAAGGCGATGGTGTTTCGGGAAGAGGTTTAGGCGTTGGTCTAGATGGTGTCATTTGAGACGGTTTTGTTGGTAAAGGAGTTAGTGTTGGTTGAGATGGTGCAGTGGTAGGTGGAACTGCTGGTTTAGGAACTTTCGGAACTTGTATCTTAGGAGTGACTAATCCTGTACTACTTATAGGTCGAAGGATTAACTCAACCCCCATAAAATCGAGTGAATCGACAATGTTTTTAGAAACTTGACCCGCAAAATCTAAAACCATATTAGAAATTTCAACAACAGCAGTTGTTTTTTTTCCATTATCTGGGTTATGAACTTCAATTGAAGAGCCATTTTTAATTCCTAATTTATCAGCATTGTCTTGACAGATAACAATTTTATCCTTGGCACTTTCGCTTACATCGACAAAAATCTTAATTTCTGACATTAATTATCAACTTCCATACTTATTTATATTACCATTTTTTTGTAAATAAAATAAAACGCGTTTAATTACTTAGTTAAAGGATACCTTTTTGCTATTTCGCCCGCGTAATAACGAAAAACGGTGACAATTTTGCCTAAGTCTTCAATTTTTCTGCTAGCACCCATTAGGAAGAATCTTCCTGCTCCGCTTAGAATGATGAAAGCGCTAGTTCCTCTTAATACTACTTCTAACATATTTGTGTAACCCATAGAATTGATAGCATCATGGCCACTCTGCATTACGACAGCACTTAAACTCGAAAATAAATCGGGGTCGACATCGTAATCGGGGATGCATGAAAAGGCAAGACGTAGACCTTCATTAGTTACTAATGCAAGAGCCTCTAATTCGGTATGTTCTGTAATATTTCCAAGAAACTTTGAGAGCCCTATGGCTTGCTCTTGTGTCAAATCGCTCATTTGAATAATCTCTGACTTTTAATTTCTATTACAATTCTTTTTTAATTAATATAAAATATAATTTTCGGACTTAAATATTTTTATTTATAAAACTAATAGGTCAAATTGTTTTAAAGTTTCGCTATAAAGTATGAGATACTTTTGGAATGTTTTTCGATTAATTCCTATAAATTGCTTTACAATAAACTAATATGAAGAAAAGTTTAAAACTTCCTTAATTATGGATTATATAAAAAAATTAGTTAAAAAATCGTTTTATTTATGCTCTAACTGTGTTTTAATTTGATCTTTTAGAATTTCCTTCTTGGATTTGTATTCTACTCTGGCATCCATAGGACCACCAATCCGTTTAAGGAATTCTATCGCAAGAATCTTACCATTTTCCGAAAGGATTCTTGGGGAATAGTCTTCAGCAAAAAATACTCCTTCTGGAATCGCTCCCACCTTTGAAATCTCCTTGGTAACCTGTTTCTTTCCTAGAAAATTTTGAACTCTCTCGACGACAGAGTAGGCGTGATCACCAATAATTATTAGTTCTCTTTCAAATCCATCCGGTATTTTAATTTCTTCTAATTTTTGCATTATCAAGTCAAAATTAACGTGAGTTTCTTCTTGAATGAGTGATGAAAACGACTCTTTTCCCGTATACAGGGGTCCATTATTTTGAGTCATTCTGTCTCTGGAACCAGCTATGTTCATACCTTCAGCAGGTTTTGGAATTCCAAAAGCGTCCTTCTCTCTTAAAGGATGAACTGATGAGGCGGATTTACTTACTTGAGGTTCTTCGCTTTTAATCGCTTTAGCAATGCCACCTTCGGTTTTTCCACCGATTAGCTTTAAAAAATCTGGGTCTTCATCGCCTTCATCTAAGGGGATTACTGCATACATAAGACCGACTTGACCTCGTATGTCTTGACTTCTTTTAGCTCCAATAAATTTGGATCTTACATTACTCTCAATACCTTTCCATAGAAATACTTTACGATACTCGTCAGCAACTATTACGTAGCACTCTTCCGTATTTAGAATATCTTTTATAGCGCCTTCTGTTGTGTTTTCTTCTGTGTTACCATCTGGTAATATTTTGAATACTTGAGTTCCCAATATGCTCTCAACCAACTAATTTTCTGTGTTATTGTTATAATAAGGACAATAATTTTATACTATAATAATAAATTAGGTGTTAATAAACTTTTATTAAAAAATAATTCGCACAAAACAAGCTATATAACCTTGTATAGTTGTCTTCTGACAAAGAAATTTTTATAATTTTATAAACTTAAAATTCCGTTATTAATGTTATTTATCAAATCTATTGCCGTAAATCGAGGTCCTATCGTTTTCTTACAGAATTCTCCTATATAACCATTCAAAAAAGCGGCAGAGCATGCAGATCGGAATGGACTATTTCCAGTGGTTAAGAAACTAGCACATAAACCGGCAAGTACATCGCCAGTTCCGCCAATAGACATTTCTGGACATCCCGTTTTGTTAATCTTTAACATTTTTCCGTCACTAATATAATCGTATGGTCCTTTTACTAATAAAGTAACATCTAGGCTTTTAGCCATTTTAAATATCTCTGTTCCTCTCTGATCAATTTCATTATAGGGTGGTAAATCAATGTCCGAAATTACCTTTAATTCTCCTTCGTGAGGAGTTAGAATAACATTCTTCCCTTTAACTAAAGCAAGATGATTTTTGATTAATTTTAAAGCGTCGGCATCTATAACAAATGCTTTTTTAGCTATATCGACTTTTTCTAATATTTTCGTTAAGAGTTCTTCACTTGCGATTTCAGTTCCCAATCCGGGGCCAATAACAATCGCATTTGCCCAATCTATCAAGTATAAGATTTCTTCTAAAGCTTTTGTTGCTAGCCAATCTCCAGGACTCGTTCTCACTATCATATTTGGAGAATAACTACGGATTACATTCCCTACAACTTCTGGGACGTAAGTTATAACTAAATCGCATCCGAATTGAATGCATGATAACGAGGTATACGCAGGAGCTCCCGAATAATTTTTTGAACCACCAATAACTAGTACTCTCCCAAATTCTCCTTTATGGGCATCGACATTTCTGTATTTTAAGTTTGGTAGTAAATCGCCTTTCCCGACGAATATACTCGCTTCAGGGGGAATACCAATAGATTTTTCGATTATCTGATATTTTTCCGTTTTTTTCAAGCCTTTTTTAATCCTGTGGAATGTTATAACTAAATCTGGATTGACAGCTTTATCGGGAATTTTTCCCGTATCTGGATCTACTCCTGAAGGCACATCTATTGAAGCAATTTTAATTCGTTCTTTTTCTTTTTCTCTAATACTATTTATCGTATCTATCGTGGAAGAAATAGGTTCTCTTATTTGCCCTTTTATTCCCGTACCTAATAACGCATCTACAAT
>JAUWDN010000308.1 GCA_030608765.1 Promethearchaeota archaeon | reverse complement strand
TCTAAAAAGAATTGTTCATCTTCTAGCTTATCTGAGAGCTCTAGTATTAGTTTGCATAGGGAAAAACTTTTTAAAACATTATTTTCTTTTAGAAGTTTATTTACTATAATCGTTCTCTCGTTTTCTATATCTTTTCTTTCTTCTCTTAGTTGTTCTGAAATCTTGCCTCTCTGATCCCAGATGGATTTTAAATAATCTTTTTGTTTTTCAATTAATACGGTAGGATCTAATATTTTTCGATGGGAAAGTACGATATCATTAATTTCTTTATCAAAATTTTCGAAATCTTCAGATTTGACAGCGTCAACTAAGAATAACTCTTTATAATTTAAAATGATACTTTTTAGTTTTGAACTTAACTTTTGAATCTCTTTTTTATCATCTCCTTCAGCAATTATCACTAAGTCAATGTTGACTTCTAATATCCTAAATATAGAAGCTATTAAAGCTCCTAAGCCAATTGTTTTTAAATCCTCTATACCTTCACTTCCCATTCCAGAAATAAATGATTTTAATGCAGAAAAAAAAGAACCAAATAGGTCCATATGAGAATCAATATCTGCTTGAAACTCTTTCTCATAAAGTAATTCTCCGGATTCAATTTGATAAAGAAATAAAAAATAAAGCATAGGTTTCTTCTCTAAAGTCAAGTAATAATTTTTTTAAATTCTCTCAAAATTAAGTCTCTTTTATATAATAAATTCTTTTATACATGGATATTAAATTTGTGTGATAATATGATAATACATCATCTATTTTTTAAATATTAAAACAAAACAAACAAGTCTTATCTTTTGTTGAAATAAGGTATAACTAATTTCTATTTTATAATAAGAACATTTTATAAGGTAATTCGTGATGAAAATACTATGAACGCGGTAGTTTGCAAAGAATGTGGGTATTCGTTTACTGATAAAGAACCAGGCAAATATTTTTGCTCCAATTGCTCCAAAGAAATGAAGTTTTTGAAACTTGAAGCATTCTGCGGCGCAAAACCCGGAGAACTTTATGAGATAAAAAAAAATTAATTTTTATATTACTTTTTCCTTTTTCTGTGCTCCAATAATGGTTCTGAATTAGTTCCAATTGCGTTGAATACGGTATAAAAATTTTCAAAAGGGGATATTAACTCACCGATAACTATTTAAAAAAAGAAGCATAGGTCAAATTAGAACGCAGCTTATAGGAGAGAAGCTTATAATGGAAAACTCTGATGAAGAGATAAAGAAAAAAGTATTGTCGAAATTTATCAAAGATAAATTTTTAAACCTATCAAATATCAAAACGACGGTTATGGGTGGTATTGTCATCTTAGAAGGTTCAATCACTTCCTTATGGCACAAAGCTCGAGCGGAAACCGTTGCTAGAGCTGTTTCAGGAGTAAAGGGTATTACGAATAAGCTAAAGATCAATCCTAAGCAAACCGCGATTATAAGAGCTCTCATGAGTGAATCATTATCAAGTGAAAAATTACAACACATCGTTGATGCTCATTTATCTAAGTTAGAATGCTTTTTCGGATTAGCGGGAGTTTCTTTTGCGATCATTTTCATTACTTTAGCAGCGGTTCTTACTCCCGGTTATAATCCTTTATTTAACACTGTAAGTTCTTTAGGTAATGGCAATGCTAGAACTTTATTCAGCATCGGATTAGTAACAAGCGGTAGTCTTACAATCCCATTCATTGTTTATTTAGAAAAAACCCTGTTAGGAATCAATGAATTTGTAAGAAGGATTGCTACGGGTATAGCAGTTGTTAGTTCTGTAAGCGTTGCATTAGTGGGTATTCTACCTGATCCAGATTTCCCTGATCCTTTTTTAGTTTTTCACGGAACAGTTGCTATTAACGCGTTTTTAGGCTCTGTAGCAACAATATGTCTTTATACTTATCTCATGATGCGTAGTAAAGAGTATAAAATCTATCATATAATAATTGGTTTTGCTACTGCCCTAGATTTATTATTATTAGCTATAACCTTTTTTAATCCTTTCATAGAATGGGTATTAACCATCAATATAATGCTTTGGATAATGTTAACATCAATTAAGCTAATTAAGAGTTAATTTATACCCATCTCTTTTTACGATATTTACATTAAAAATTTAAAAAACTATTCGTTTCTTATTTCAATGACGGATGCATTATATATGAGCGACTCATATTTGAAAAAATGGGACGCTAAAGTAGTCAGTGTAAAGGATAGTATATTTATAACTCTAAATCAAACCGCATTTTACCCTAAAGGCGGTGGTCAGCCATGGGACGAAGGTTATATAATCAGAGATGGTGAGAAATTCAAGATAGTATATGTAGGCAAATTTTCTGGGGATATTAGCCACGAAGTAGATAAACCAGGACTAAAAGAAGGTGATATAGTTTCGTGCGAAATCGATTGGGAGAGACGATATACATATATGCGATACCATACTGCTTGCCATCTTCTCTCAAATCTACTATTCCGGAGAGCAAACGCTAAAATCACAGGTAATCAGATTGAATTAGACAAAGCAAGAATGGATTTCTCTATGGA
>JAUWDN010000084.1 GCA_030608765.1 Promethearchaeota archaeon | reverse complement strand
GTCTGAAACTGAGTAATATTTATCTCGCCTTGAGACGATTTAAACCTTGAGGGCTTACCCTCCTTCATGATTCTGATTGGTCTTTTGATCTCTGATTGTTTGTGATCTGGTTTTTTTGCTCTTTTATATTCGATATCTCCGTTCTTACTTTGCCTTTTTTTGGGAACCATTTTAAAAGATTCGTAAAATTTCAAAACCTCGGGAAGGAGAGTATCTACTGAAGTGTTTGTAAGATGTTCCAATATCGTGTTAGATATCAAGTTCATATAGATTGGCGTATCTTGCTTGAGAAACCCCATAAACTTGAAGTGATCCATGTGTGCGTGAGTGAGAAAAAAGGCGTCAACGATATTTTCGTTCGTGGTTATTATATTATATGGATCAGAATTCAGAACATCAGAAAATGGAGTAATTAGATCGTTCCGGTATAATTTATTAATGGAGGGTATAAGACCTAAGTACAAATAATCAACTATTCCGTTTAATTTACGAGGTTTTAGAAACTCTGAAAAATATTTTTGACTTTCACCAAAAGAAAGTCCAAAGTCAAACAGGAATTTCTTATCGCCGATATCAAGGAAAATTTTGTTACCCCCAATCTCACCAACCCCACCAAAAATTTGTATATTCATTTTTACATTCTCAAGAAGTATAGTAATTTTAGATTATATTAACCCTAGATATTATTATACAAGAATTGAGATATAAAACTTTACTTTGTGATTTAATAATATATAATATAAGTTTAAGTTCTATGTAATTTAACTGAGATTACCTCTAATTTTTCAATACGGCAATAAAAAAGAAAAGAAAGAGTTATTTAGTCGAAATTTTTTCCACATTTGTTGCAAAAGTTGGCGCGAGCAGGTAATGTTGCCCCACATTGTGGGCAGAACTTACTATCTTGGCTACGAGATGAAGATTCTTCTTCCGCTACTAAAACTTCTTTGCCAGGCTTCTTTATTCCATACTTACCAACAACAGCGAGAACCGTTCCTCCAAATGCCATTCCCGAATTGAAAGTGAATAAGCTGTAAATCTGATTCAGAATAGTTTGCCACATGGGATCGAGGGTAATATTAAGGGCCCCTACTATCCAAATAGTAGCAAAAATAATTAACCCAAATATTCCAAAACTCGTAGCAATCATTATGATTATTTTACCCAGTCTAATTTGGTTAATTAGTATCAAGAATACACCCACAAGAACCGAATATCCACCGAAATAAGCTATATATTCTAACACTTTTAAGATTGCTGAGACAAAAGGTATAAATTCAGGACCAATGTAGGGAAGAGCAAGGTTAAAAAGATATTGATAGAAATAAGCGCTTCCGGTTGCCGAGCCAACGATCATTAAAATCCCACCAACAATACATAATAAAATCCAAAATTTGTGTTTCATTATTTTTCTCCCTTTTTTTTATAGAAGTAAATTAATATAAACTAGATATGATAATATTAAAATAAAAGTTTTTATTTCTTATTTTTCGCGTTTTGAAAAATCTTAGTTGATTCCTACTCTTTTAAATTTTAAACAAAATAAAAAAAAAGTTATTTATTTTCTTGAAAGTAGAAGAAGAGAAAAGCTACTAAGAAAAATATAAACATTATTTCAATTAACCAAGCCATCACGGGTCCTCCAGTGAACAACCACCACACCATACCGATATTGGCTCCAATTAGCCAAATTAGCTCCATTTGAACAAAGAGTTTTACTACATCCCAATCGTTATTCTTGTATGCTAAATACGAGCTAAAGCCAAGAGCTAGAGAGGCCGCTCCAATTAATCTATACATTCCGTGTTGATCGTAAATTACGATGTTAAATAATAAGCAATAGTATTCCGGAAAAAATAAGAATATAACTCCAATAATTAGCCCCAAAATAAAATGTACGAGGAGGATATACTTAAGACCCGTTGAAATTTCTTTTCCCATGTTTTAATTCATCCTTAATTTATTAATTATAATAAATTTCAAAGGTAAGCTATATTTAATCCTATATAAATCCATGGGTTATAATCTTGAACAATTTCGTGATGTTGTATAGTATGGTATTGTTATCGGGTGTAATTTACTCATGAGTTTTACAATAATTGTTTTTCTAGATATTTATTCTCTTAGGGTGCGTGTAAATATTCATCTTCTTACCCCGAACGAATCCAATCAAAGTAATTCCATAGGAATCCGCTAGTCTTATACCAGATTCAATTGCCGCCGATAAAGACGCAACGATTGGGATTTTGGCTCTTACTGCTTTAAGGACTGAATCGCCAGTTAACCTCCCGGTTGAAGTAAGAATTTTATTGTCTAAAGGCTCTTTTTTTAATAATAAAGCGCCAATTACTTTATCTATGGCGTTGTGTCGTCCTATATCTTCTTTAACTGTTATAAGAGTGCCATTGAGATCAAAAACTGCAGCACCATGACAACCTCCCGTTTCTTTAAATAATTGAGTATTTTTTTGCATCTCTATCATTGACGAAAAAATAAGTTCAGAACTCACTACAAATTCCGTGTTCAAATTTAATATATCCTCAGTTTCGATTAGTTTCTCTTTAATCAAATTGCGCCAGGGGGACGGAATTCCACACGTAGTATCAATAACTCTGCTGACAGGGGTCAGTTCCATAATTTTCGAATTAAAATCTATAGAGTCTACCAACTCGACATAAACCTGACCTTTTACATTATCAATTTTCATTATATTGATATCATCCATGCCATTTATAATTCCGACGGAGAATAAGAATCCTACCGTTAATTCCTTCAAATCTTTATTTAGACATATAATATTCACCAAGGGTTCTGAATTGACAAATAAATCAATTGGACTTTCTATTAGGACAGTGTCCAATTCTTCGTTTTTTTCTTCCTTATGAACTCTGGTAATATTAACTTTTCTTTGAAATATTATACTAACCTTTTCTTATTGTATTGTAGGTAGATAATCAAGACTGCTTAAAAAACATTGATTACATAGTCAATAAAATCAACTTTTATTCATTATAATGGAATAGAAATACACATTAAAACTGAAAAATAAAAAAAAGGGTTGTAAACGATTTAATCCCATAAACTTTCGATTTTTTGTACTTCCTTATCGCTCGTTCTATGAAATCTCCGTCTTTTAACGAGAATTATAATAACTACAATTGCTATCACAACTCCAATAATCGTAAGCACTATAGGATCTGTTAAGAACGCAAGCCAGTCAAAATCTTCCGGTAAGTCTTTCTCTAACGTAATACTATCAGATGATTCCCTTCCTAGGCTATCGTTCGCATAGAAAATAATCGTAACCTCTCCTTCTGAAAGAGAATTCCATGCGTCTTGGTCAATCGTTATATTATTAGTTCCAATAATGGCTGTAAATTCGAATGTGTAATTAGTTCCTACAATAGAATACCAGGTACTGTCGAGTGTTGCATCATTAATAGTTAAAATAATTCGTGGAGCGGAAGTACTATATATCTCATCAGGTAAAGGATACACAATGTCAACTATTGGTGCAGAAATATCTTTAATAAGATTTAGTGTATAAAAATCATTGAGATTTCCTGCGGTATCGTTAGCAAAGAGCTCTATTGTGAACGCCCCTTCTGCAATCGCATTCCAGATCAGTTGGTCTAATAACAGGGGAGTGCTATTAGTTAAAAATCTAACATTTGAGTCTACACTGTACCAAATCTTATCTACATTAACATCATTTACTGTAACACTAATTAGCGGTTGAGTCATTAGAATGGTATTATTAGCTGGTAGATTGACTATTATTGGCGGAACACTTGTATCTTTGTTTATGCTTACTGATGTGAAATCAACTTCAGAAATACTATTATTAGCGTAAAAAGTTAATATTACGGGTCCATCTGCGAGAGCTGTCCAATTGTTTTGATCGATAGTCCCATTTATAGTGAATGTAATATTCGTTGCGCCCCCATCGATTGTATACCACATCGTATCTATAGGATTCACCGTGTCATTAATCTCAACTACAAAATCTGGCGCTGTAGCACTAAAGTTCTCGTTAGTGGAGGGTGAGACTATGGTAGTTGAAATTGCTGCCGATATTGGTAAATCATTCTCAAAATTGTAGAGTTCTTGATTAGACCTATTATCCACAGAACTTAAAAACATATTCGAATTCACAAAAATGAACAGAAATGTGAGGGCACCAAATAAGACTAGCACTTGAATTTCTCTGTTTCTTATATTTACTTTTTTCATTTAGAAAACACTAATTTTTATAAAATAAACGAATTTCTACTTAAAAGAATTTAAGAAATTTAGCAATATTAATTTTAGCTATCTGATTATCTAAATGGCACGCTAATTTTGTATTCTAGTTTTTTTTTTAAGATATTACAACAAAATGAAAATTGAAACAGAAAGAGTTAGAAATAAAGTCCTTTAAGAGAAAAGATTAAGCAGCAATATATAGCCTTCCATTGGTTTCTTTCTTAATGGTGTGATCTCCGCTATATTCAATGAATTTTCCTTTAATAACTTCTCCGTTTGGAAGTTGGATCTCTTTGACTTCACCAACTTTTTTGTACGAAGGTAAAAGCCTTGAAACTTTTCCTTTGATTACAATATTGCCCCACGCTTGATCTGCTCCGGCACAACGATCGACGTCTCCCTCTACAACTATAGTGCCACCATGATTATGAAGTCCCAAAAAAGATTCTGCGCTGCCACAATATAAAGTTGGCCATTTATTTGCGGGTTTTGAACTTTTAGCCCATAGCATAGACTCAACTCCGACTTTTCCTTTAACTTTGATAATACCGTTCTTCATTCCTTGCCAATAACCTCTATAGGCGGATCCAACGTAATGTCCCGCGTCTCCATTGATTTCAAGTTCACCCCCTTGAAGCATCGCGCCAGCCCAATCGTCAGCATTTCCATTAACTACAATTTTTCCACCAGACATATGATTTCCTACATGCATTCCTACTGCGCTATTTATTTCGATTTCTCCGCCAGTCATCTTTTCGCCAATTCGTTTTACGTTCGATAAATCGCCATCTATAATAATCTTAGTATTGGCAACCTCAGTTGATTTTCCTGATACATCAAAAAAATCACCTATTGTTACTTCTTTTGTAGCATAATACAAAGGTAACTTTTTAATCACGGCTACAGTTTTCCCGGCAAAGTTATCTGGGGTAATGCTGTCTGCTTCTAATGGAAAGTCGAGTTTTTTCTTTAATTTTAATTTTATATCAGCCACGCTTTATTCACCCATCTTTTCTTTTACTTTTTCGATCAATCTTTCTAAAATTTCTTTATCCGATAAAGTTTCTCCCGGTGCGTCTTTCACTTTCCTTAACCTTAACGGTACTCCATCCATGCGATAAGCGGTTCCTTCACATTCAATACCAGCAATCGCTGCGGGTAAAATCACATCTGCAAATACAGAAGTTGGAGTTTTATGAGGTTCAATTGATATTAACGGATGTTTAAATAGATTTTTTACCGATGCTGCCGGAAAATTACTACCTGGATCAGAAGCAACTATCAAGGAAGCATCAACTTCATCCCGCAATAATAATTCCACAGAAGAGAACTCCCCGGGATTATACCTCGGAAATCCACGGGAAAAATCAATTGAATATGGATATCCCGTATTCCAAGTAAAAACTTGATTAGCCCCAGCAACATTATAATGCCCACGCATAGGAATTAGAAGAAATTTAGTATAATCGTTTAATTCCGCTACTAAACGGATTGCTGTGTCTACATTTCGGTGATGTGCCAGGCTTTGCGTTAAACCCATACCAAAAAAGACCACACCAAAATTGCATGATTTTAACTCTTCGACTAATTCTTTAATATCGTCTATAGGAACACCAGATACTTCTTTTACGTCTAATTCACTACCTCTCAAGACTGCTCTGATCGCTTGGATCAATTCGTAGTCTTCGCTAGGGTTAACTTTAATGTATTTGTCTGCAACTTGAGCAGTATGAGTATTTCTTGGGTCAACGACTATTATGTTTCTATCGTTTCTACCGTCAGTTCTGAAATATCCTCTAATAAAATCACTATAGCGGCTTAAATGCCTTGGATGAGCATGAACAGGGTTAGATCCCCAAAAAATAATGGTATCCGCTCGGTTTTTAATCTCCCCTAATGTTGCTAGTGAA
>JAUWDN010000242.1 GCA_030608765.1 Promethearchaeota archaeon | reverse complement strand
AAAGAGGTAAACCTAAAATTAAAATCGATTTATCCATTTCAAGCGATAAAGATCGAATAAAAAAAAGAGTTAGGGGCTTAATTAAGCTACAGAAAAGTTTACCGATTGAAAAACTCGCTCAAGCACTTAATCGAGCAAATAAGGAAGCTGAAAATCTTATATACGAATTGGTCGACGAAGGTATTGAAGGCTCGTTAGAAGAAGGCGTGTTTAAGTTCACGAACTCTCCTGACGATGTGATTTCAAAAATTAACGAATTAATTGACAAAATGTAATAACGACTCATTATTTAGATACAAGCTTAAACTGGATAAATAATATAGAAGGAAATTAGGGGAAATTGAATGTGTGAATTAAAAAATCAGAGAGTGTCATCTAACAAAGAATTGAAAGAATTAAAAGTTTTTTTGAAAGAAGGTTTACCAATTGAAAGAAAATATGAAGGAAGAAATCGATAAAATGGAAAATTTAATAAAAAAAAATGAAAAAAAAGATGTGAAAATGAAATGGAAGAATTAGCAAATAATCAGACATTTAAACGCTATATATTTTTGTGGTCGGCTCAATTGTTTTCGATAATGGGTTCAGCTGTGGTCAATTTTGCCATTACATGGTGGATTACCGTTTTGACTGGAAGCGCTACTCTGTTATCGATTGGAATTTTTATTTATGTTCTCCCTATGGCGTTTTTGACGCCTGTAGCGGGAGTGCTTGCTGATAGGTGGAGCAGAAAGAAATTAGTGGCGATAGCAGATTCGTTGCAAGCTTTAACCACGGTGTGGATTATATTACTGTTCACTTTTGGCCTTGCAAATCCAGTAGTAGTTATGTTTATAACTGGATTTCGGGGTATATTTCAGGCGTTCCATGTTCCCACGGTAAACGCAATCACTCCTACGATGGTTCCAAAGGATAAAATCAGTCGTATGAATGGTTTTAATTACCTTTTTTCGGGTTTAATTAGTATTGTGGGACCCATTCTAGGAGCATTGTTATACGAATTATTTCAGGGAGATATATCCTTAATCCTTTGGATAGATGTAATTACATTTATTATCGCTTTCATACCGCTCTTGATCACCAAAATTCCTGTTGTAGAAAGATCGATGATTGAAGAGAAAAAAGATTCTTTTCTTTTTGAATTCAAGACAGGTGTAAAAACGATAAGACTGATACCCGGCCTTTTAACACTACTATTGCTTTCTATGTTGCTGAACTTTTTACTCATGCCTTTCAATGTATTACTACCCTATTATGTTGAAGTTCTTCACGAGGGTTCAGCTGCAGATTTTGCTTTTGTAATGGTATTTTTTCAAGTAGGTATGGTCGTAGGAGCGTTGGTAACTAGCGTAAAAAAGGAGTGGAAACGTAAAATTTTCACTTACTTTGGATCTTTGATAGTGATAATGGGAATGCTATCTGGGTATGCATTCGCACCAAAAGGTTCGTTCCTTTTTTTGGGGATAGGTAATTTTGTAGTAGGCTTCTTGTTACCAATTGGTAACACAATTTACATGACTATTATACAAACCACCGTTCCAAACGATAAAATGGGAAGAGTTATTTCAATTGATCAGTCAATTTCATCACTGATTGCTCCGTTTGGTGCTTTATTTTCTGGACCATTAGCTGATATAGTAGGTGCTAGAACTGTATTCCTTTTAAGCTCGATTTTAGGAGTAGTTGCAACTTCTTACACTTGGAGCCGAATGAAAGCGAAAAAAGTTAATTATAACGACAGAGCCGCTCTTATTGAAGTTACTGAAAAAATAAATAACGTTAATGGAAATAATACATAAAATTAATTTTTTTTTAATTTTCTTTTTATGGTTAAAAAAGTAGAATGAATAGAATTATAATTTAAACGTTAATCTTTTTTCTCCAGAAGTTAATCTTTTTACGAATATCTTCAATTTCCATTGAAGACAATAAGTTTGGAACCAATCTGAGAGTAGAAATTGCTAGACTCATTGGATTCAATATAGACACATATCCAATATCTTCCGTTATTCTTGCTCGTAGGTATTCTAAGTCGTCTGAAAGTTCAGAGCTCAATTTTTTATCTAAATTATTAATTACTGCGTCGAATAATTCGGATACGGTACCCTCCATGTCTACTGTTGGTCCAGGCGTAGTTTTTGGTTTTTGAGTTTCAACTGGCTGTTCTATTGTAGGCGTTTGAGGAATTGCGGGTTGTGTTGGCACTGTGGGTTGAATCGAAACACTCGGTTTTTGTTCCAAGGGTTTTAAAACACTATTATTTTCGAAAGTCTTTATAGGTTCGGGCTGAATTACAGGTTCTTTTACAACCTGAGGAGTTACTGGCATCTTAAATGTAGTTTGCTGAACTGGTTGTTGAAATGTTTCTATTCCAGGGGTCGCTCCGATTGAATACCTTAATTCATCGTCGCTAATTTTCTTTCCCTGAATCCATACATCTTCTACTAATGGTGCAAAAAGCTTAACATGTTCGGAAAGAACGGATCCCATACCTGCAATTTCGATCCCTCCGAAATCTGATTTTGAAGAAGCACATATAACGATTTCTTCATAATCTCTATTTAACGAAAATAAGTTTTCTCTTGTATATAGCCTTATGCTGATATTAGGATAGTTTAATATTTCAGCTAATTTTACTTGATCTTTTGGATTATTCGAATCGAAATTAGTTGAAATTCTAACATTCACGAATTTTTTAACCTTAGTTACTGCTACTAAATCAACATCCTCTAATTTAGGTGTGATTATATGAAATTTTGCCTTAACCCGAGTGAGGGCTTCGTTAATCTGAGCTTTCATACCCTCAACGCTTCTTACAAACCACACATCCTTGAAACTCAGCATAGATGCCGATTTTGATCGCTCCCAGAACTCTGTCATAGTTTTTTCAGATAAATCAAGTTGCAATAAGATATTCGTCATAATATCTTTTTCAAGCGTTTTATATATTTCTCTCTGAAACATACTTTTTAATTCATCAATTCCTTTATTAACATCATCGTAAACCGTTGCTATTCTTCCGTCTAGATCTTCCATAGTTTCTTCTAATCCCGATACTATATCTGATAAAAATTTTCCTAAATCTACGCTCATTTCACCAGCAACATCGGAGATTGACGCTAATTGGTCGGTAACTTGATCTAAGGTGCCTTGGATTGAAGTGACGAATTTTTCTTGAAAGTAATCAGTAAGGTCACTAAACTGTTCTGTAATTACTTTAGAAACAATCTTCTCTGCCATATTTTTTAACGCTCCAATTCGAAATTGCTTTTCAAAAGCAATTGAGATCTCAGATTTGATTTTTTCTAAGCGACTTTCTACAACATCGAATTCTTTTATTAACTCGGCAGGTGCGATCTCTCTCAAATTAAGGATAAATCCTCTTATTTCTTGAAATCTCTTTACATTTTCAAGTTCTTTTTCTACTT
>JAUWDN010000185.1 GCA_030608765.1 Promethearchaeota archaeon | reverse complement strand
ATTCTCTTAAATCGTGGCCGTGAATTTTCAAAACTTTTTCATATATCTCGTAATATTCCCAATCAGTTCCATCATATAAAAAATCAGCCTTGAACTCTATTAATTTTTTGCCACAGTTTGGAATAATGTCTGATATTAAATATGATTGACTTACTGTCGTAACCACATCTGATATAATAGCTCCAATCTTTTCAACTGTGGGTACTGTAGATTCAACACCCGATTCGTTAAATTCTTTAGATAGTCTAAATATTTCGTTCAAATTTAGTTCTTTAAACCCTTCATTTAACAAGACTCTAATAGGCGTTTCGTCTATTCCACTTGCTCTATAACAGTCGTATTCGAACCTCGGCCAAGTTAATAAGTGTATCGTTAATATAGAAGCAACATTTAAACTATTTTTTGCTAAGATCTGTTTCATTCCTATGTAGGGCAAAACAACATGGTAATCGTGCAAATGAACGACTTTAGGCAAATGGCTCCTGTTATTTTCTATAAAGAATTCTACTAAACATTGAATCCCAATGCTAAAAAGAGAAATTTTACCTTTTATTGTTTCCGGATTATAAACCGTTTTATCATCCAAATACTTTGATGTGAAAGAATTCTCTCCAGAAACTAAAACGATGTTCACATTTTCCATTTTAAATTTATAAAATGAAATATTATAGCTCGCTTCTTGCTCATTCAATCCGATAAAAGAAGGATTAATTTGACCGACACAAGTGAATGGTAATTTTTCCAATTTAATTTTTTTTTTAAGATTTTCAAGCTGCCCATGGGACGGCATAAATACGGTTATATCGAACTGTTCAACTAAATGTTTTGCCTGGTTTGCCGGTACTTCTCCAAGCCCTCCTACTTTAGCTACGCCAGCGTACTCAAATGAGAAAATCCATACTTTTTTCTTATTTTCTATCAAATTAGCTCATTTTTTAAAGAACTTAATTTTCTGGAAAAAAGCTCAAGACTTATTTAATTATTAATATTTGTTTGAAGACTTAAAATATTACTTTTATTAAAGTTTAATCAAATTTATCTATTGTTTGGGGCAATCGCGGTAAAAATAAGAAATCTTTATTAATTTATTTACCGCTTTTATGTTTTAGAATTTGACCGTTTAAAGCTCCCGTATGAATGCCTTTCTTAACTGCTATTTTACCATTTACGATAACATAGTCAATCCCTTCAGGAAATTGGCGCCCATTTTTGTATGTAGATTTATCTTCTATTTTTTCAAAGTCAAATATTACAATATCAGCTTTTTTATTTTCTTTAATTTCGCCGCGATCCCTTAATCCCAATATGGTCGCCGGTAAAGAAGTCATCTTCTTAATTGCTTTTTCTAAGGATACTATGTTTTTTTCCCTTACATATTTAGATAGGATTTTAGGAAATGTCCCGTACGATCGAGGGTGAGTATTTGCGTGTTTAACCAAGAAACCGTCAGAGCCTACGCATACAAAATCTTGTTTAAAAAGGAAATAAATGCTTTTTGCTTCATTCATCATTCTCATTGAAACCATTATTCCCCCTTCTTCATCTCTTACAAAATCTAATAAACCAGCAACAAATTTTCTTTTTGGATATAAAATTTTGATAGCGGGCCCTAAAAATTCTCCCTCTATTTTATGATTATGCGTTACACTAATTATTCTTACTGATTTTTTAAAAAACCTTAAGAGAAATTTTCGTAAAATAACTTTAGGAATAAGTCCTATTGCTTTAGGAGCGCTTGACAAAAAATTAGCTGATATTAAATTAAATATTTCATTAATAATTTTCTTTCTTTTTTCTAAATCAGTGAGATTTTCTTTAAAATTATCATAGACCCAAGGCTGAAGTAGGACATAGGATAGACTTGTAGAACTTTCTTCGTAAGGATATAAATCGGCATGGATTTTTAACCCATGTTCTCTAGCTTCTTTCACTAAACTTATCATATCTGAAGTTAATTTCCAAGCAAAACTACTTCCAGCTTTCCAATGAGAAATTTGTGCTTGAACATTTGCTTCTCTGGCAATTTTGATTAGTTCCGTCATACCTATCTCGATTACATCTCCTCCTTCGTTTCTCATATGCGAATCGTAAATACCCTTATATTGAGCTACAATTTTGCATAGTTCAATTATTTCTTCTGTAGCTGTTATAGAGCCTGGAGGGTAAATTAATCCCGTAGTTAACCCAAACGCTCCAGCTTTCATCCCTTCCTCTACGTTTTTTTTCATCTCTTCGATTTCCCTTTCGTTTGCGGGTCGCCTTTCAGATCCCAAAACTAAAAACCTAACGTTTCCGTGCGGGATAAAAAAAGCAAGATTAACAGAAACCCCTTTTTTTACAATCGCATCCATGTATTCTTGAATTGTATCATATAATATATCAGAGGACCCAAAAATGTTTTTAACGAAATTATGGTAATAATCTCTTACTTTTTCGTTAGCAGGAGCAAGTCCTAATCCGCACATCCCTACTACGAGCGTCGTTACACCCTGCATTATAGACGCTTCAGCTTTATTTAGCTCCATAATTGAAAGGTCTCCGTGATGATGCATGTCAATAAAACCTGGGGCAACAACTTTATTTGAAGCGTCAATTATTTCTGTTCCAGCTGCATCAATGTTCTGCTTGATTTGAACAACCTTATCCCCCTCAATTAAAATATCCGATATAAAGCCTTGTGAACCGGTACCATCTAAAATCAGTCCATTTTTAATTAATAATCCCACTAATATCAACCATAATTAATTTTCGAGTTCTTCTTATTTTAAGAAATTAACAATTTTATTTTAACTATATTTTTTAAATTAAATAATTAAAATTTTTATTGAGTTATTCTTATAGAATTAAATAAACAAATGAAAATTTTAAAGAAGAAATTATGTGCGATACATTAGTAGCATTAGGTAATTCAACCAAAGATGGAAATGTAGTTTTTGGAAAGAATAGTGATAGACCTCAAGCTGAAGCCCAACTGGTAACTTACATTCCCAGAACGCAATATTCCAAGGGAGAAGAAGTAAAATGTACCTATATCTCCATTCCACAAGTTTCTGAAACACATGAGACTATTCTCTCGCAGCCTTATTGGATGTTTGGAGCTGAAATGGCCGCAAATTCATATGGCGTAGTAATAGGAAACGAGGCAGTATATTCAAGAGAAAATTATCAAGATTTGGGATTACTAGGGATGGATTTACTACGCTTAGGCGTGGAACGAAGCCAATCGGCTAAAGAAGCATTAAATGTAATCACAGATTTATTAGAAAAATTTGGGCAAGGAGGGGGTTGTGCTTATGGGCAACAAGGTTGGACATACCACAATTCATTTTTAATTGCGGATACAAAAGAAGCTTATGTATTAGAAACAGCTGACAAATGGTGGATTGCAGAAATCGTTAAGGACGTAAGATCAATTTCCAACAACCTATCAATTAGGGGAAAAGGTGATATTAGGCGAAAAGGCATAATCCAACACGCTATTGAAAAAGGATATTGTAAAGATGACAAAGATTTTGATTTCGCTATGATTTTTTCAGACCCTCAAATTCCTGATAAATTTTCTCCTAATACACGAGATGGGTGTTCATTGGCAATGTTAAACGAGAATAATCAAAAAATTACTCCAGCTTTAATGATGGAGTTTTTGAGGGAACACAATGTAGGAATATGCATGCATGGGTCGTTTCAATCAACAAGCTCTCAAGTATCACACCTAAAAAAAGATGGTAAATCTATACATTGGTTCACTGGAGGTACACTTCCGTGTTTAAATATCTTTAAACCATACATTTTTCCGGGACAAGGGCAAATATTTTCTACAGAAAAATCAGGACCATTTAAGGAGCTAGATTCATCCTGGTTTTGGTCAAGGCATAAAGAATTTATAAGACCATATAAAAAACGCTCAATTAAACCAGAAAAGCAAGAATATATCAACAGATTAAGAAATATAGAAAAAAAATTACTAACCGATGTAGAAAACGTTACAAATCAAGAAACATCTCTTTCCAGCAATGATTTTACGAAAAAAATCATAACTTTAAATAAAAAAGCGTGGGAACTAGCG
>JAUWDN010000078.1 GCA_030608765.1 Promethearchaeota archaeon | reverse complement strand
ATGGGATAACTCACGAATACGAATATCTTGCTGCAGAACAGCTACAAAAGCATTTCCCTTCATGTGAAATTATAAGATGGCTCCAAACTGGTACAGAAGCCGATATGCTTGCTATAAGGATTGCCAGAGTTGCTACTAATCGTAAATGGATTATTAAAATAGGGGGTAGTTATCATGGATGGTCTGATCAATTGGTCTACGATATGCACGTGCCCGGAACAAAATTATTAGAGTCACATGGAATCCCAAAAAATGTGTTTAAATTTACCGATTCTTGTCCTCCAAACGATATTGAAACATTACGGCAAATGTTTGCAGAAAAGCGAAAAGTTGCTGCCGTTTTAATTGAACCAATGGGAGGGGAATCAGGAGCTAACCCAGTAAGACCTGGTTTTAATAAAGAAGTGGAAGAACTTTGTCATGAAAACAAAACTCTTTTGATTTCCGATGAAGTTGTGTGTGCTTTTAGATTACACATGGGTGGTGGTCAAGCTTATTATGGTTACGAACCGGATCTATCTGTGTTTGGTAAAATTATTGGACATGGGTATCCCTCCGCCGCAGCTATTGGGGGTAAAGAAGAATATATGAAATTCTGCGCTGCAGGAGTAGGTGGAGGTAAAAGAGCTTATAGTGGAGGAACACTAGCAGCGAATCCTTTAACCTGCGCTGCTGCGTATCACGCTATTAAATTAGTTGAAGAAACTGGTGCTACAGAAAAGGCTGGTAAAGCAGGAGCTCGCTTAGCAAATGGATTGAATAAGGTGTTCGAAAAACACGAGTTACCATGGTTTTCGTACAATTTAGGTGGAACGGTTCATTTTCACACATCGTGCCTATTTGGATTGAGCTTTGATATTCCTGACCAAGTAGGGCAGCTTCCATCGAGAAAAAAGTTTATGGAGTATATAGGGGCCGCTTTAGTCGATCAAGAGATAATTTCCGTCGCAGGAAGTCGATTTTATATGTGTATTCTCCATTCTGACGAGATTATTGATGAGACTGTTGATAAAATAGATAAAATTTGCGAAAAAATAGCATAAATTTTTTCTTTTCATAATTTAGAATTCTTTTTTTTTAATTAAATTAAACCTCTGTAGGCATAACAAATAATAAACTTTAATATATCTAAACTCGAATTATACATATTCTAAAACAAAATTAAAGAGAAAGTTATGGGTCAACAGAATGAGATAACGGATTCGTCTAATTTGTTTAATGACGATGGCTCCCTTGTTCAACGGGGATGGGCAAGAAAGCCTATATTGAACTACAATAAGGATAAAATTGGAAAAGGGTGGTCCCGCATTAAAGAATGGGATCACTTTTCTGTATTAAACAAAGACTTCGGATTTCAGCTGACGATAGGCGACATCGGATATCTAACCCAAATGAGTTATGTCTGGTTAGATTTTGAAAAAAAGGAGCGCGATGGAAAGGGGCTGTTCAAATTCTTTACCAAATCAAAAATTCTTCCTTTGAATTCGTTAGAGGACAGTGAAATTGAGTTTCCGACTAAAAAATTTAAAGCAACAATCTCAAAACAGAATAATAAGAGAATACTTACTATTGATGATCCTTCATTTCAAGATAAAGGGATAAAAGGACGTATCGTTCTACAGGACGATCCTAAAACTGACAATACCGTAGTTGTGACGGGATATAAAGAGGATCCAAGGTTGTTCTATTATAACCATAAGATTAATTATATGCCTGCGGAAGGTTCTCTTGTTATTGGAGATAAATCGTATTCCTTTGAACCTGAATCCTCTTATGGACTCATGGACTGGGGTCGCGGGATATGGCCCTATAAAACTCATTGGTTATGGGGTTCAGGTTGCGGGCTCGTTGACGGAGTCCCTATTGCGTTTAACATTGGTTATGGTTTTGGAGATTTGTCGACTCATACTGAAAATATCATTTTTTACGATGGTAAAGCACATAAAATTGACGAAGTTATATTCCATCACGAAAATCGAGATCCTACTAAACCTTGGAAATTCACGAGCAACGACAATAGGTTTAATATGACTCTAGATCCAATTATTCCACATAGAGAAAAACTTAATTTTGGATTAATTTATCTAAATTCTTCTTTGCTTCATGGGTTATATTCGGGAGAAGTAGTTCTTGATAATGGGGAAAAAATAAAGATTGAAAATATGCTAGGACACGCTGAAGATATTTTTTGGCGCTGGTAAAAGAAGAAGAAAAATTAATTTTTTTTTCTATTAAAGATTATTAATAACTTCATAGGAATATTGTTCAAACAATTTTGTGTTTCTATTTAGATTATCATCAGTTAACAATTAAAGGATAATAATTATGAAAGTCGTTGTGATTGGTTCCGGCTTAGCTGGACTTACTGCTGCTTCCTATATGTGTCGAGAAGGTCATGATGTATTAATATACGAACAATTTTCAGAAATTGGGGGGGTAACTGCCACAATTCATAAAGATGGATATTCTTGGGATATTGGACCTCTCTTATTGGAAGGATTAGCTCCTCACGAAAAACTTGGAAAAATTTTGGCTGAATTAGGAATCTCTGACAAAATTAGTATAGTTCATGGGGATCGCGGCCAAGTTTTGCCCGATTTTGCGATATGGAGGCCAAAAGAGTATAAAGGAAAGTATTGGAGAAAAGAATTCTTTAAAGAATTATTCCCATCTGAAAGCGAAGGATTGGATAGATACTATCGTTACTACGATCAAATAATGACTCTTATGGCTATTAGCAATCGGTTAGATTGGGCAAAAGGTTTAGAAGCTATTTGGTTGAAACTAAAGATTCTTCCTAAATTTATGAAAATAAAGAAATTCATGGATAAAAGTGCCGCTGAAATAATGGACTCTTTCTTTAACAATCCAAAATTAAAAGCGGCTTATATGGGAATCCTTGCTGACTTCGTCGTAAAACCTAGCGAGTTCCCTGGATTAGGAGTACCCGTCTCAAATGTCGAAACCGCATTTGATAAACGTATTCCAATTAAAATAAAAGGTGGAAAATTACCTATGTATCATTACATACAGAATGGATGTGAACAAATAGTAAACGCATTTGCAGGTTACATAAAAAAAAACGGGGGAAAATTCCATAAAAATAGCTTAGTTGAACAAATTTTAATAGAAAACAATAAAGCTATTGGAATTAAATTAAAAAACGGAGAAGAAATATATGCAAATTTAGTAATTGCGAGTGGTGGAGCTCATAAGACTTTTTTTAGCTTAGTAGGAAAGGAAAACTTACCTTCAGACTTCGTAAATAATGTCCAGAATTTAGTTCACATGGAATCCGTATTAATGATACATATAGGTATTGACTTCGATCCAACTCCTCACCAACGTGCAGCCTTATGCTATTATTACGGTACTTACGATATAGAAGGAGCCGTTTATCGTTGTAGGTCGGGAGATTATCATGAAGGAAAAGAGGGATTATTATTATATGTTCCTTCATTACACTCACCTGAAATGGCTCCACCGGGGCATCACGCTGTAACTATTTACACTATAGCACCTTATACACTTAGTAAAGGCGATTGGGCTTCCCGTAGAGAAGAACTCGCAGAAAAACTACTCATAGAAGCTGAAAAAATAATTCCTGGTCTTCGCGAACACGCTAAAACAAAGGTGATTATGACTCCTTTGGATTTTAAATCTCGTATATTCGTTGACCGACACAGTTTTGGAGGATTGGCTCCAATTATGAATCAACAAAATCCCCCTCATCTAACTCCAATTCAAGGATTATGGTACGTTGGAGCACAGAGTGAATCCGGAGGTGGTGTTGCAGGGGTAGTTGCAGGAACTCGAAGAGGTATCCTGAAGTTACTAAAAAAAATCTGAAAAAATCTTCTAATCTAATATTAAATAAAACATTCAAATAGAAAAAAAAAAGTTTTTTTTTAGTTATTATTCTATTCGCTATCTGAGTCCCATTTCTTTAAGTTTTTTCTTATTTTCTGCTACTTTATCAGGTGTTAATTTATAGAATTTCCAGAATAACAGTGAAGTAACAAGAACTAATATAGCTGGGACGATTGCTGTATGAATTCGAATACCAAAGAGTGCAGACGGTGGTTGTATTTCTTGACCAACCAAGTAGCCCGTAAGGGAGTGACTTAATGCTATTGTTATTGCAATAAATGACTGACCAAATTTGATAAAAAATGCTTGAAATCCATAGTATATTGCTTGTTGGCTCTTTCCTGTTCTAACCGCTACATCGTCAAGTACATCGCCCATTGTTGGGGGATCAACATACCAATGCCCCCCAAGACCTATCCCAAATAAAAAAAGACCAATTATCCAACCTATTAATTCCCATACAAAAATTAATGGTAAGAACGCAGCAAATAATAGAAAACCTGCTATAATGCTTAATTTTCGGTTATCATTTACTCTATGAGCGATTATTGTCCAGAAGGGTGTTGAGAGGAGAGCTCCTATAAGCATTGATCCTAATAAATAAATAATAGCCTCATCACCCATGAGTAATATGTTTACTGACACATATAATGCTGATGTTTGTAGCATCACACCTCCAACCTGATAACCAAAGAAGTGCAATGCTTTCATCATAAATGTCCTATCTTTAATGACTCTTTTGGTTGAGGATAGAAATGATTCTACCTTCTGAATCTCGCCAGTCCCTATTCTACTTTTGTATAACTCTTTTACTTTTTTATCTTCGTATACTCCAGGAATTACAATTAAGAAAAACATGAAACCTATAATTACACTGAACATACTAGCACTTACATAAGTTTGAGCTGTATACGTATCTATAAAGAGTAGTGAAGGTATTGTAAAAGCAAGAACCAAACCAGTTATTCCCAATATCGTACCGTATCCTTGTACAGATCTTCGTTCTTTAAGTCCCCTGAACTTGTCTGGATATAAAGAAATTACGTTTACATCGTATAATGTTAGCAAAGTGTCGTATAAACAGAGAGTTCCTAAATACCACCCAAAAATGAGCCACTGGTTCGCTGCTACTGCCGATCCAGATCCAAACCAATTAGTTGGCACCATAAAAATTAACATATAAGAAAGTAACCAAGGAATAACACCAATTAGCATCCATGGAAATCGTTTAAACCCTTTTTTTTCCCAGGGCATATGGATTTTTTCCATTAACCACCCAACGAAGGGATCATTAACAGCGTTCCACACTGAATAAATAATAAAAGCTAATGCTGCTAACTCTACTGGTAATTGAATCACATTTTCATAAAAAAAAAATACATAAAAACTAAATGCAGCAGTAATCCATTGCCCAAAGAGTTCTCTTGCTCCGTACGATGCTCTTATACGCCTTTTATACATAAATCCTTCTTTTTCAATAGTGTCTTTCATAATAAATATCAGTTTTTTTAATATCCTCTATATGAATCCTATTTTTTATAATAGAACAACAAGAGTATTTTTTTTTGATAATATATTTTATAATAATAATAGATTTAGTTATTGAACTATATATAACTTAAATGGGAGATAATATTGAAAATTGTTATTTTTGAACCTCATCCTGACGATTTATTATTCGGACCTGGACCTATACTTTTAGAATGGATTAAAGAGGTAAAGCACGATATTCATGTTGTAACAGTAACAGACGGAAGGGCTTGCTATAGGTCTGGGGACGACAAATTTTCGGCAGATGTTGCGTCAATGACAGAAGATGATGTTGCTGAGATGAGGATAAGCGAAGCTAAAAAATCAATTGAATACTTGGGACTTCCTATTGAAAATCACCATCTATTTTATTTCCACGACACCGATGGTCATAAGTTTGTAAAGGAAGGAATTAAAAAAACTATACCTTTAATTAAAGATGCGGATAGATTAGTTTTACCAAGCACTCATAACGATCACGTAGATCATCAAGCTACACACGATATTGTAATTGGTGCTGCAAAAGAACTCAATCTAATTAATGTTGAATATTTTGTTTATTTTGAAATTTCTCGTGGAAAATTTCAAGAAGACTCGAAAGATAATCAATTCCAACACACAATAAATGAGGAAGAAGCATTCACTTTGGGGGAATGGTTAAAGATATATCAATCCCAAGCAAAGATGAAATGGATGTGGAAGAGTTACACATCATATATCCATAAGGCACGAACTTGGACCTATGCGCGATATGCTTTTGACGACATGGTAAAATATTACAATTTCTAATTTTGCTTTGAATAAATTTAAATATTTCCGTATTAGATAGAAGAATGGAGTACTAATTCGAATAATTATTCTTTTAAAAATTCTAATTTCTAA
>JAUWDN010000068.1 GCA_030608765.1 Promethearchaeota archaeon | reverse complement strand
AAGGTAGGTTCTTGATCGTCTTCTACTTTAGGTTTAGATTTCTTTCTTCTTTGTTTGTCACTCTCTCCCTTTGGTTTGTATTTCAAAGCTCCAATAAATCCTCCAAACACTGCCCCCACGAGACACCCTTCTAAAATTGCTGTAGAAACAGCAAGAATGTAAGGTAAATCCGTTAAACCAGTTGTAAGCCCGTTAATTATTGGGCCAATATTAGGAATATCAGAAATGAAAGGTAGTAAGAAAAATGTTACAAGTGAAATGATTAAATAACCGATTCCAATCGCAAGACTCGTGCGTATACCCTGACCAGGAGTCTTAGCATTAATTGCACTTATCGTCGAACAAGCTAGTATCCATGGTAATGTTACCGAAATTAATAGCATTACATTATCAGGGTGATACATTAAACACCAGTGAATTGGAAAAATGAGGACTAATATTAATCCCAATAAAGCCCCCACAAGGAAAGTTATAATGGGTTCAAGATCTAAAGAAGCTAATGCATCGCCTAAATTCTGAATTAAATCTCCAGTTATATTTGAAGTTATGTCAAATGGTTTTAGGATCATGAGCCATGAAGCCAAAAAGAGAAAGATCATTCCAAAGATTCCAGACTTTACTACTCTTCCAAAACCCAAAAGTATTTTCCTCCAGCTCTAATTTTAAAATTAGTTGATAATAATAATCAAATTTTTATATTTTTCTTATTAATTCAACCATGATTTATATATTTAAAATTATGTTTTTAATATCCATTTAGAAATTCTCTTTAAAACCTTACATAAAATTTGATAGAAATGAATTCAATTTATGTCGTTATGGTTTTAACTTAAAAACAGAAGAACAAAAACGATTTCAGAGCGATATAACGAAATTTAAAGAAAAAAATTTAAAAAAATATATTTATTGAATACTTACAATTGCTCCTTTATCCATTTTAACAATCTTATTAGCGTATGAAGTTAACGATCCTCTGTGGGTTACCACTATTATTGTTGTTTCCATATCCTTGTTAATTTTCTTTAGAAGATCCATAACTTGTTTTTCTGATTCGGGATCAAGATTACCAGTGGGTTCATCGGCTAAAATCACTCTAGGACGATGGATAATAGCCCTCGCGAGACCACACCTTTGTTTTTCACCACCCGACAATTGAACGGGATAATGGTCTTTTCTTTCAAGTAAATTGACATCTCTTAGTGCCGCGATTGCTCGATTTTCGATCTCTTTCTCTCTCAAAACAGTTGGCCATAATAACGCCGCTATATTTTCAATAGCAGTTAAGGTCGGAATTAAATTAAAATCTTGAAAAACAAAACCTATTTTTTGTCTTCTTAGTTTACTAAGTCTTGCTTCTTGCGCTCTAGCAATATTTTCCCCATCAAATATTATTTTTCCCGAATCTGGTAAGTCAATACCACTTAATACATTGAGGAGCGTACTTTTCCCGCATCCTGTCGGACCTTGGACTAACACAAATTCGCCCGATTTAATCGTAAGATTTATGTCGGCTAAAGCGCGAATAATCGCACCAGCTCGCCGATATTCTTTATTTACATCAATTGCTTCGATCATAGTATCTTTATCTACAGGCATTTTTTTCCCTCCTTATACACCTACCCTCCTTAATGCGATAATTGGTCTCACTTTCAACACTTTTCTATTCGCTAACAGAATCGCTATAATTTGGAATAATAGAAAAATTATGAAAGTTACAAAAACCGGTAAAAGGCTGACTAAAGGTACCGTTGGGTTTGTTGGGTCAATGTACGCAAAAAAAGCTGCGTAATGAAATAATACCTCAATAACGATAAAAAAGCCAATAAATGTTGTGAATAGAATAAATCCCGAAATTAACGAGTTAATATCTTTATTCGTCCATCCAATACATTTCAAAGTTGCTATAGTTTTCGAATTACGTCTAACTATTAACCAAGCATATAGTAAGGATAAAAATATTCCTACGGATAAGGCCATGAAGAAACTTGTGCTCGCGAGGCCTAAACCTGGTGTCTTTAGTACTAGTTCGATTGAATAACTTGTCCAAAAGATTAAAAAGGTATACATCAAACAAAAAACTGTAAATTGCTTTTTCTCCCGTAAAACCATCATAACTGATTTTTTAAATAATCTAAAAGCCAACTATTTCACCGTTTAGTAAAAATTAATTTTTTATATAAATTGTTTGTATTAGTTATATAATAAAATCATAATAAAAATTTTGGGAATAATGTCAGCAGAAATTGAAACCATTATTGATGAGTTGCTTTCTGAAGAAGTGAATATTTTTGGAGTCGCAATTATTAACAAGTCTGGAGCTCTTATTACACAAACTCAAAACTGGAACCTTTCCAACGATTTAGAAAAGATTAACGAATTACTCGGAACCAAACTAACACTAGGACAAAAAGGAATGTCAAATATAACGATTCAAGGAATTAAATATATGATGGTTGAAAATACCGAAGAGCGGAAGATAGGTACGAATATTACAGGAAAAGGACATCTAATTATAGCACCAATTCCCATAGGTGGCACTGGTGCGTTAGTTTGTTATATTAACCCTCAAGCTGGACCCCGAGACGCCCTATTTATTGTTCAATCTTACGCTTTGAAACTACAAAATTTGGTTTAAATTTTTTTCTTCTTTTTATAAAATTGACTAGGTCTCCTCTTGACTAACTGTTTAGAGAATAAAACTTAAATAATAATTTATGATCATTAAAATTAACAAAATATATTTTGTATAAAGGGATTGAAATGCTAAATCAAATAACTGGTGACTTTTTTCCAATTCTTCTAAGCTATACACCGATCTTTTTGGCAATTAGTTTGGATATAATCATATTAGTTTTTGCAATTTTTATATACAAGAGAAATTCTTATAGATATGGAATTTATCTTATGATGTTCTCAATTCTATCTTTAATTGATAATATATTATACATCTCCATTCAATATCAAGATTTGTGGTATCGATTGGTTTATGTGATAGGCGTACCTCACAGTGCTGCTCTTATGATTATAGCGATCTTTAGTGTAATCTTTTTTGCTTTAAACTTGACTAGTACAATATTTCTAATTGTATCAATATACCAGATATATAAAACTCATCAGAAAGATAGAATTGAGTAGAATCGTTAATTTCAAAATACCTTTAATAACTTTTTTTTTTAATTCTTATTTAAAAGTTAGATTTTGTCCCAATAAGGATCTAACAACCTTTTAAGAAAGGTTTTAATCTTATTTATTTCCTTCCTCTTAGAATCTTCTAAAAATGAAATGTTTTTCTCATAGTCAGGAGGTTCGTATTTTTCCTTTAATAGAGCTTTAATTATAGCTTCAGTACAATATGGTACTCCAATTATGTCATAACCTCCTTCTAATATGAAAGCAATTTTACCTTCACATACATTTTCAGCAATTTTTAAAATTTTATCCGCAAATTGGTTGTAAGCAACACTGGTTAACGAGCAATTACCAATCGGATCGGAGTAATACATATCAAATCCCGCGGCAACAACGATAAGAGCGGGCTGGAATTCATTGAGTATTGGCTCCAACAAGTCAAGGCAATAATAAAAATCTTCATTCGTTATTCCTTCTGGCACGGGAAAGTTAATATTTTTACCAATACCTTCGTCTATTCCAAGTTCGTCAACCATTCCTAAACCTCCTTCATTAAAGTCAAACTCGTGTATAGAAAAATAAAGAACGGTGGGATCATCGTAGAAATAGTGCGCTAAACCGTCTCCAAAATGGTCGTCAATATCAATTATTGCTATTTTCTGGTTAAAATTTAATTGTTTTCGTAGATAAAGAATCGAATTTGCAATATTATTGAATATACAGAGCCCTGACGCTTTTTCTCTAAATGCGTGGTGTCCAGGAGGCCTAATTAAAGCAAATGATTGGGCATATTTATTGCTTATTACGCCTTCAATAGCTTCTATAGCGCCTCCAATAGCTTTTTTAGCTAGAGCGTAAGTATCCTCGGTTAAGAACACTTCGTCTTCGAGTAAACCACCCCCCATGTTAGAAATTCGCTCAATGGCTTCAATGTGGTATTTTGAATGGGCTAATTCTATCATAGCTTGAGTAATACTTTTAGGTTTAACCTTTACGATACGATTATTGTCGAAAATGTTGTTTCTTTCTAAATGGTTTAAAATCGCTTTTATCCTAAATGGATGTTCAAACGATATAAAAGATGGTTTTGGATACGGTGGGATATGTTTAGAAGCAAAATCATCGTCAACAATTATTCCGATTAGATTTTCTGTCGTCATATCAAAAATTGTAAAAATTAGAATAACTAAACTCTTATATTAATATTTGCATACTTATATTAAAAAATAATTCCAATTTACCCAAAAAGGTTTGAGATTAGAAATGAATGTTATTGAAGTTGTTGCGTTATTCTTGCTTAATGCCATTCCCATTATTTTAGTAGTAATACCTTACTATTTCATACGGAAAAAACTTGCGGGAAAAATCTATTTTAGAATAATGCTAGGAATAATGGTCTTCTACCTAGTATACTGGGTCCTACCAATAATATTCCAGTTGGGAAAAGATCCAATAGAATTAGAATTACAAGTTGGTGATGAAGGTAACCTCGGATTAGGAATTGGTTACATATTTGCGCACTTTGGATCTCTTATTTCATTATTTGCCTATTATCCACTCGTTACCCTTCCTTTTATCTTTTTTGTTGCCCCCTTTATCTCAGTCATTTTTGTATGGAATCGAGTGAGAAAAGAAGTAGGGACGAAAAGCGAAAAAATGAAGGGCTTAACTTATCATATCATTGATAGTCCTTACAAGCGAATCAGAAGCGCTCTGTTTAAAAGTGATTGGTCGAGAGAAAAAGACATAATGAAGCTACTCATCGTGCTTTTGCCAATTTCTCTCTATTTATTACAAGTTATACTAAAAATTCTTCAAATTGATTCCGTATCAATTACAACTGGAGAAACTGCTTTAGGTTGGTTCATCGAAATCCTATTTGTTTACCTCGCAACTTTTATATTTAGTTTGGAAATACTTTTTAGCTCGCAAATTGCACTAAGAGGCAAATACTTTGGAGAAAATATCAGAGAGCAAACATATAAAAGCTTATATACTGTTGGGGCTCCAATATCTCTTCTTTCTATTATATTATTCATTGTTGAAGATATTGGATCTTTCGGTTTAATCGTTTACTTCTTTGCGTATTTTCTCATGGCTTCATTTATCTTTATTTTATTTCTCAAAATATTTGAACCCATATCTTTACTTATTTTTATCAAAATAATTGATTGGTGGAAAAATAAGAAAGAAAAAAGAGAGAAAATGAATGTTTCTAACTGGTACTACGGAATTGTTCTTAGTTGTCTGGCATTTTTTGTATTTTTCATTATAAACAATTTCGTTTTTGGTACGGCCTTACTATTTATGTTTGAAAACCCTGCTAGCATAATCGCCTCAGCGAACTTTGCAGCAAGCGGATCGGTCTTTTTATACGAAAGTCTTGGATTTGACCTATTGAATCTATTCAGTTTCGTAGCCTTAGTTGTTGTATCATTAATTATTGCTGTGATTTTCTTAAATCTTAGCTTAAAATATATGAAAAGCATGTTTCTGAGTATTGTAACATATCTGCCTGTTTTAATCGTCTTGTCCGTGTTGTTTATAGCGATAGGAGGCAATGGCATGATAAATTTCGTACCTGACATCTATTGGATAACTGGACAATCGAGCTATATACCGACATCTATTTTTGGATTTAACTTCTATACTCTAAGGACTGCTATATTTGATGGTGAATTAACTGGAGTTTTGAATATACTTGCGATTCCTTATCAAACTACTCAATACATTTTCAATATAGTTTTTTGGAGCCTGATTATATTCTACATGAAAAAAAACTTTAGAGTTAAAAATTTAGCTATTGACGAAAAACATTTTGAAAAGGTTATCTTTGCTTCAATTACGGAATTTCCAACCTACGACGAATACGCGAAAAATGTAACTCGTTTTTTAATTACAAGAAGGGACGATATCGATTTAAAAGATATAACACTAGAACGAGAGGAAGTAAAGTCTTTACTAGAAGAATTAGAAACAGACCAAATGTTAGATAAAATAAAACCCGTAGAAGAAAAGGAAAAGCAAAGATTTTACTTTACTCTTAAATACTTATATAACAACAACCTAATCGATGTTTTAAAACAAGAATTCAGCTACTTCTTCGAAAAAGCAGAAAAGCAAGGATTATACATCATTTATGACGATGGGAGAGGTATTTTTGACTACAACTTTTCTAAAGAATACGATCACGACCCAGGAATCATCTCTGGTATGTTTTCAGCTATTACATCCTTTATAAAAGAAACTACCAAATCCCAAGAACTACTAAAAACCATAGATCACGGCGATATAACTATT
>JAUWDN010000259.1 GCA_030608765.1 Promethearchaeota archaeon | reverse complement strand
ACTATCATATACGACGCAGAAAAGAGTTTAACAAATGCTTTTAATACTATAAAACCATCTTATATAGAACAAGCACTAGAAATGTAGTCTTTTTTATGACATCTTAATTTTTAAAATAATTTTTTTACCCTTCTATTTATTTTTATCTTCATTTTTTGGTTTTCTACATTTCTTAAGTCATTGAATTTGTTATAATTATATTATCAGTATAATATAATGATTAAATTTTCTCGATAGACATTATTTATCCAAGCTATAATTTATCAAAATAATGTTAATAGGTTAAAAACCTCAAAATTTCAGAGATTTCTTGGAAGATATAGATGTATACTAGAATGATACACCTAGATATTTCTTCCATTTAAATATACTTACAAATAGAGTTTCAATATATAAAGCAAAAAACTAATTTAACTAAACAAAATTGGTCGTGGTGTAAAATTGGGTAGGTTATGGAAAAAAGTAGAAGCGGATCTTTTAAGTACGCCAGAAGAAACGATGGGTTTTTCCCGAGAGTTCTCATCATTAAAACAAAGTTTTACTATTAAGAAGTACGACTTCTCTTCGCTAGAGCAAGTTGAAGAAATCAAAAAACAACTCTTGGGAAAAAGAATTCTAATACTTAATGCCAAAGATTTATTAAAAAATATCGATATCACTAAACTTAAAAGAGGAATAGAGGATTTAAAATCGTTCCTAAGAGAAAATGGTGGTTCTATGGCTCGACTTGGAGACGAATATTTAATCTTGACTCCCAACTCTTATGTTAAAATTTCAAACTAGTAAATTAGAGAAAATAAACTAAATTTCATAAATGTAGTACTTTTTCCAGAAATCTTTGACTAAGCTATAGTATTCGTTGTTAGATAGAGCTTTTCCTCTCACACGCGCTTGCCAGATAGCATTTTTTAACTGATTCTCAAACATTGATGTGACATTTTCATTATGACGCTTAATTTCAGGTTTTATATTGGTAAAATTAGCCATAACTTGTATAATTTTTTTCTCGTTCTGGAACTCTTGTTCAATTTGAATCATTATTTCACCCTCCAATTTTATTCTTAAGTATAAGTATTGTATGGATATATATTTAGTTTTTTCCCACGAACTTTGATTGGAGTCTTAGACAAATAATAAACTAGATATAATAATTCATACAAAGAAAGCTTAATTTAATACAAAATTTAATTTCATTACAAAAATAACTATATGAGATGGATATATGGAAACTCGAACTTTTGGAAAAACTGGTGCTAAGATTACATTTATTACCATGGGAGGATGTGGGTTAGGTTATGTTGATCAAAATGAAGCGGATAGAGCTGTAAAACTCGCAATGGATCACGGAATAAACATGATAGATGTCGCTCCAACCTACGGTAACGCAGAAATACGCCTTAATCCATTGATAGAAAAACATAGAAGCAAGTTCTTTCTATCGGAAAAAACTTTAAAGAGGAAAAAGAATGGAGCTTGGAGACAACTCAACAAATCTTTAGAAAAACTTGGCACTTCTTATTTTGATTTATACCAATTTCACGCAGTTTCGTCTATAGAGGAATTAAATCAAATCTTAGGAGAAAATGGAGCTATGGAAGCATTTTTAGAAGCCAAAGAAACAGGTATTATAAAAAATATTGGCATTACGATACATCACGATGTAAGAGTACTCCAGAAAGCCCTCGAGTTATCTGATGATATCGACACAGTTTTATTACCTGTTTATGTAGCAGCATTTGTACATCCTAGTCCCGTTAATGATTTTAAGAAAATTCTTGAAATTACACGCGAGAAAAACATTGGTGTTACTGCTATTAAAGCTATTTCTAAATGCCGGTGGAATAGAGAAGGTAATTATAATACATGGTATGAGCCTCTTGATAATCAAGAATTAGTAGATCAAGCCGTGTGGTTTACATTATCACAAGAAGGAGTTACAACATACTCATTACCATGTGATGTGAGGTTATGGCCTTCAGTGTTGGATGCTGCAACTCGATATAAGAAACTTAATTATGAAGAACAGGAAAATGTTGTTAAAATGGCGAGAGAAAATGAATTCCAACCACTGTTTCCCGAGTAACCTCAATAAAATCCTTTAAAAATCAAATAGTAGTTATATTAATTTTTTTTTCTTTGACGCAAAATTTCTATGAAGCTTTCTATTTGATTGGAAACTTGTATATCATTAAATTTTCTTGGATCGTTCATATCAGCAGTTATAACCAGACATGGAATATCGTAATCTTCCATTAAATGCTTCTTGAGGTCATAAAGGCCACAAGAGTTGGGTCTACAAGAAAGATTTTCGTGTAAAAGAACTCCATCAATCTTCCACTCATCAACGGTTTCAGCAAATTTTTTTATTCTTGTTTCAAGATCGTAAACGTACCAGAAACTCATCATTAATTCTGACATTGCTTCTATTGGTTTACTGAGAACCATTTCTTTTGTAACATTTGGATTCATGTATTTGCTAAATGCATATGTATACGGTTCGTAAACAATTATGGCGTTCCATCGCTCGAGCCTTCCAAAGAATTTAAGCGCATACCAGAAGGGAATACCTTCGAACATCAAACGAAACTCCTCCTTCTCTAGAGCTCCAATTCCTGAATCTACTCTTTGTTTAGCTTCTCTATACATTCTTTTATACAATTTAATTGGTTCTTTTAGACCTGGCATCGTGAATAGCGGAAAAAGCCCACCAAAAGTATCTCTCGTAGAAATTGGGCAGGGAACTTCCCTTCTTAAATTATAGATATCTTGCCAAACCATACTAAGATTCCAAGAATTTTCAGTTACTTCTCTCGCCTTCTCTTCTTTATATTCATGTCCAGTTACTTCTTGCATAAAATCTATAAATTCATATAATTGCTCTGAAACATACTTCTTGAAATAGTGTAATTGTCTATTAGTTACGTTGCTGACAACATGTGGTACATCGATTGTAAAATGAGGAACATTCATTCTTTCAGCTTGTACTTGAAACCAATTTACGTGTGTATCACAGATTACATCTGTAGAGAGCATGAATGTTGGTTTCCTTGTACCACCTTCTAACATGCTAGCATTACTTAGGACTGCCCCGACATTTGTTTTGAAATAAGAACATAAATCATAAGAATATCCCTGTTCTTCTGCGATTTCAATAAATTTTTGTGATAATTTCTGAGCAGCACTAACCGTTGCACTATTTTCAGGAAGCATTGGTTGGATATCCATGGTATAAAGC
>JAUWDN010000066.1 GCA_030608765.1 Promethearchaeota archaeon | reverse complement strand
GTTTTATAAATCCACCTCTCGTTAACATCTGCAATACCAACGAGAGATGCCCCATAAAATTTAGCTGCCTTTTTCGTCTTTTCAGTAAAATTCTTTAAATCCTTTATAGGATATTTTTCTCTCATCCAATCTACACCGTAGCCTAATTCCATTAATTCTTCTCTATTCCAACTGAAAGCGTATGAAAACTTTTCATAAACAGTCCATCCCGCAGCAACCAACGCAAAATCAATCCTAGAATATCCCTCCTCACCCGAGTTAATATGGTTATCTATATTATACTCAAACATTTTCCCATAAGTAGGTAGTGATTTATCCCACAATCTCCTATAGAGCATGTTATACTTCTGTTCGAAACGTTTGTAGGAATCTTCGTCAATTTCGTAAGGAATATCTTTTTTCGTTTGCATCTCAATTCTTCCTCTTTGTAATTTCTTAAGAAGAGTTTAGTTTATTAAATATTATTTTAAAGCATTAAATATAAAATTTTAAGAAGAAATTTATAAGTAAAAGTATCATCATTTTCTCTATGCCGATATTTATTCTTGCAACTAAACTTCAAAACCCTAATTTGGTAAGAAATCGAAAGGAACACGGTGAAGAATTTTTAAAATTAGTTAAGGATAAAGTTCCAAATGTTACATGGATTGCTCATTACGCAATACTAGGGCCATATGATTTTATAGATATTTTCGAAGCAGATAGCGAACACGAAGCAGCTAAAGTTTCTCTACTTTCCCGTACTGTAGGGGCTACTTCTGCAGAAAGCTGGAACGCTATTAAATACCCCGATTTTCTTAAATTAGTGGAAGACTTAGAGTAAAAGAAGTGTTGTTCACTCATGAATAGGTTTATAGTGCAAATAGGATCAGGCGTAGATCAACATGGACATAATGATGATTGCACTAATGCTGCGATAAAAGCAATTAAAAATGCGATCTCAAATAACTGTTTGACGGGGTTATTGGAGATTTGTGGTTTGAAAGAACCAAACGATCTTCAAAAAATGATCGTACATGTAAAGATTGGAGCACCTTATCCCAATAACATCAAAGAAGAAAAATTGATAAAAGCCATTCCATTTGGTACTAAATCGATTGAGATAGAAAAAGGTGGATTAGTTGCTAAAGGGATAATGATTAAAGAATTAGGGGATTCTTCTGATAAAATAATTGTATGCAACGCGGCTGTAACTGTATCTATCTTATAAAAAAATAATAAGTACAGTAAAAGGAGGTACCAATTAACTGATGAATAGATGCAAATGGGCAGATTACAATGACCTGATGAAAGAATATCACGACAAAGAATGGGGAAAACCTCAGCATGATGACAAAATACTATATGAGCTTTTAATTTTGGAAGGAATGCAAGCTGGTTTAAGCTGGAATACAGTGCTTCAAAAACGAGGCAACTTTAGAAAGGCTTTCGATAATTTCGACTACAATAAAATTATAAAGTATAATGATAATAAAATCGACGAATTAATACAAAACGAAGGAATAATTCGAAATAGATTAAAAATTCAATCCGTAATAACAAACGCTAAATCTTTTATCAAGGTTCAAGAAGAATTCGGGTCATTTAATAAATATATATGGGGTTTTGTTAACAATAAAGTAGTTCATAACTCTTGGAAAAAGCTAGAATATTTACCTCCAAATACCACTCTTTCTGACAAAATTAGCAAGGATATGAAAAAAAGAGGATTTAAATTTATTGGAACAACTATAATTTACGCTTTTTTACAGGCGATTGGAGTTGTAAATGATCATACAACTGATTGCTTTCGATATAGTGAAATAGTTAATTTACCTTAGTGCTAACTCAAATTCTCTAAGCCAATTTCTTTTTCTGCATATTCCTTCAGCGCAATCCATTGTGCATCAGTTGTTCCAAAATATTTAAAAACCGCAATACCCAAACCAAAATTAAATGTTCTCATTTGTTTTAGCATTTCTTGAACATTACATTCGGCAGAGTTTGTTACCGCTAACACAGGACTTTTAAATTCGTGAATTCTCTTCTTCATATTCCTCATAAAATACCAATAGAAAAGATCCCCAACTTTCCCCCAATACCAACCATCGTCTCGCGTTCCCATTAAATAGGGATATTCCATAGGTGATGCGATATCTAAAATTGAAGATAATTTTGCCCAATTTTGCCCCAATCTTTTTTGTGAAAATCTTTTTTTAGGACCTGGAAGACAAAACCACCCTGAAGTGCAATTGTCATTTGTCTTTTTTATAACTGTTTGAAGTCTTTGGGCGTATTCTGCTATAGTATCAGACTTAAACTCGTACCAATCATGACTTTTTAGTATTTTTGCCTTCGATCCATAATTTTTACTAAATTTTTCTAAACATCGATCACAACAACATAAATCAGTAAAGGCTCCATCATATCTGATATAATCTACAAAGAAACCACTTACTGAATAATTTCTTACGACTTCTTCTGTTAGGTTTAGAAGATAATCAACATGTTTGCTATTAGGGCACATAAAACTTGTTGAAGGTACATATCCTTTTCCTCTAGAACTTCTTGATTTGCCTAGTTGCGCGTCATCTTTCTCGGTTATAAAGGGTACTTTTTCTCGATAATCCCTAAACGAAACACCCTCAGGTAAATCGATCCTCATCTCACCTTCGTCATGGGTTGAGATCTCCCCCTTACTGTATTTTATATCCGACTTTTTCCCAGATTTTCCATGAATACTAACTCTCTCTGGATGCAATATTCCTTGGTATGCATCGTTCATGCTAGTAAAAGACACTATAATCTTTATGTTTCTATCTTTGCCAGCTTCACAAAACTCTCCTAAAACATCTCTCTCAGTAGGGTTCCACCCAACTTTCGTATCCCACACACAAGCTCCGTCTGTGTCTTTAATCGTAAGTCCAATAACATTGAAGTGATGTTTTTCCAATTTATCCATAATTTCGACAACATTCAAACTTTTCTCAGCAAATTCGTAATCTAATTTTCGAAATCCTCTTGCTCCCCTTACAGGCATAAGGCCCATGGCATAAATCTTATTTGCCTTAAAAGCGGATTTTAATGCTGTTATTTTTTCTGGATCGGTTTTATAATAATCTGACCAATTTAATGCACCTTTCATCTTATCTCAATATTAATCTATTCTCTCTTTTTCAAGTATTATCTTAAATAACTAAGTAAAATGGATCGTTTTACTTTTTTAATTCGATAATTTTTTAAAACAATTCTTTTTGTTAATTTATAAGATTATTAGAATTTTTAATAATACATTCATTTAAACATTTATATATACTAAAACGATTATTTATAATTGAAATCAAATTAAAATACATACTTATCACATTAATTTATTTAAAGGCAAAAAATAAAAGATTTAATTTCGTGCTTGGAGGAATATTGAGCGAAAATGTACGACGCCACATTTAAAATTATAATTTTTGGAGACGCGGGATGCGGCAAGACCACGTTAACTCAGAGATTTTTAACTAATTTATTTGTATCCGACCAAACAATGACTATCGGGGTCGATTTCGAAGTTAAAAGCCTAACTGTAGACGAGCAAAAAGTAAAGCTACAAATATGGGATTTTGGGGGAGAAGAGAGATTTAGGTTTTTACTTCCTACTTATGTTAGAGGTGCTCGAGGTGGACTATTTCTATATGATATCACGAATTATTCATCTATCGCTCATATAGACGATTGGTTAAGTGTTATAAGAAAAGAAATTAGAGCAGAGGATATATTCCCTATTATTGTAGTTGGTGGTAAAGCAGATTTAGTAGAAAATAGAGAAGTATCTTCAGCAGATGGAATAAAAATTGCGAGATCAAGAAATGTTAACGGTTTTATTGAAACTAGTTCTAAAACGGGAGAAAACGTCGAGAAGTCATTTGAGGCGTTAACGAGACTAATGCTTGATAAAGCTAGATAAAAATTAATAAAGAGTTATACCTGTTTTAAAAAATATTGAAAGAGAGCGTAAAATCATAGGCTCTTTAAAATGTACTTATCTGTTTATTGTCTTCCTTAACTTTTTCTGATACTCGAGTATTTATTCTCCGATTTAGAATCATTGTTTGATATTCCATGTCTTTTTTATATTGATTTGTTAAGTTAATTAGTTGTTCAATCATTTCGATTTCTTTATTATTATCTTCAAAATGATACCCTCCAAAATTCGGGATTTCAGCGTATTTATTTATCAGAATTTCTTGAAGTTCGCTAGGTAATACATCCGTTCTATCTTTAATTGCGGAATATATTGCTTCTAATAAATCCCTATATCTTTCTTGCTTACCAAACTGACATAAAACACATTTTGAGCTTCTATTTTTAAGAATATCTAAAATAATTATACCGATTAAGTATCTAAAGCAATCAACAATCTCATCGAAATTTCCCTTTTTCATATGTTTTTTAACTATAATGTCTGCAATTGAGTATAGACTTGAAAAATAAATAGCTCTATGAAAATACGCGGGATCAACACAGAACAACCTGGTAAACCAAAATGGACTAATGTCATAGGGAGGATCCTCAAAAAATATGTAATAAACTAACCTACCATCTCTTTCCTTATATAAAGTTCCTTCTTTCTTCAACATATTTAAGTATGTTGATATTGTAGAACGAGCGATATCTTTATAGAATTTCTTATACTCTAATTCTACATCTCTAGTAGTTACCTTTTTTTTTCCCTCTAGATAAAACTTCAGCATTATGCCTAAAATGCGATTCTCGTGGAGTTGTCCCGTTTTAATTTGTTGTTCTTCAGATTCGTCTTCTCTAACATTATAGATGTTTAACAATTCTGGTGCTATTTCGTGAATAACTTTTTCCAAAATGTAGATGGTTAATTCAGTAATTTTTAACAATCCTCAAAATTAATCAATTATTATTTTAATAAAAAAAATGTATATTATTAATAATTTATATTCTAATCGAATAGAATATTTAATTTAATATATTAAACTACGACAAAAATTATATCCGTTAAAGATTTTTAATCAATAATTGACTTAAAAAAGAAAATAAAGAAAAAAAATAAGGATTTTAGTGTTAGACCTATATATGTAAGTTCTTATTTACTTTATTTCTCTTTCCAAAGAGGATCGTTAATTTGAAGTATTCTGCGTTGAACTTTTCCCAGAATGTTTTTTGGAACTTCTTGGATGAACTCGATCATTGCTGGACATTTCCATTTCGTTAAGTTTTCTTGAGTCCATGCTATTAATTCCTCTTCTGTGATCTTTCCAACATATTCGGGTTTTAATTCGACCCACGCTTTTGTTATTTCTCCAACTTTCCCTGCGGGATCTGGTAAGCCCGAAACAGCAGCCTCTGATACAGCTTCGTGTTTCATAAGCATTGATTCAACTTCTTTTGGGAAAACCGAATGACCAGCCACTTTAATTAATTGTTTCTTGCGATCCCGTATTTCAATAGTACCATCATCATTCATAAATCCGATATCTCCAGTTAATAACCATAAATTACCATCGTATTTTTTAATCGTATCACTGGTTTCTTCCGGTTGATTGAGGTATTCGTACATAATTTGAGGACCATGCACGCAAATTTCACCAGTATGTTCTTCTCCAAAATTAGTATCGTCCGGATTTCCTAAACAAATGGGTCCATCGTCAAAATTGTCAGATGGCCAAATTCCCCATTCAGTGCCTGGTACAGGCATCCCAATAACTCCTATTGGACTCTCACTAAAGAGATTACCTGCGCTAACAAGAGGCGAAGTTTCTGTTAATCCATAACCCTCTACAATATTACCTCCTGTGTTCTTTACAAAAGCATCTCGTACCGGTCGATGTAGAGGACCTGCTCCTGACGCACATAATTTTAATTTACCCATTACTCCGGGATATTTTACTTTGATATCTGGATAATCTGCTAATCGTTTAAATAAAATTTCAGCACCGGCGTAAACTAATCCTTCTGGGGCAGGTAACTTTTCAATGTGTTCAAATAAATCTTCAGTGGCTGGGGGTGTTGGAAACATCATTATCCATCCTCCAAATGCAATAGTTGCGTTCATAACTATTGTATGAGCAAAACTGTGAAAAAATGGAAGTACTCCAAGGTTTCCTATTCCCGGTTTCTCACCACCAAGCCAATATTTGGCCTGTTCCGCATTAGAAACTGCATTAAAATGAGTTAATACTGCCGCTTTTGGTACTCCAGTTGTTCCACCTGTCATAATATATGTAACTGGGTGTGTTTTAACATCGATCTCAACTTCAGGAACATTTGGTTTTGTGTCTAATAAATCCATAAAATTAACCGCACCGGGGACATTTACTTTTCCCGTAGGAATCTTTCCTATTTTCTTTCCTAATTTACGTTTGAAGCCTAAACCGTGAGCTAAATCAGCAAGATTAGTATATATAACTTTTTCAACAGAACTTTTGCCAAGAATTTCTCCTATATAAGGCATATTTTTCTTTATTCGAGATTTACTTTTCTCGTCAAAGTAGGCATCGTAG
>JAUWDN010000050.1 GCA_030608765.1 Promethearchaeota archaeon | reverse complement strand
GGATTTTCCTTTGGATTGTTTAGAATGCTATCTAAAATTCTCTCTTCAATTTTATATATACTTGAAGCGTTTGTTATAAAGCAATTCCAATCGTAACGTTTTCGATCGTCCTCAAACACTACTCCATGACTTATTGTAATCTGATTACAATCGTGGTATAGCGCGTGCACTTTACCGCATTTTTCACATTTTATCACTTTTTTTTTCACATCACCTTTTATTTTTTGAGTGGGAAAATGATCCCAATTACTAATTAAATATGAGAAAAGCTTTATAAACCTTACGATCTTTTTCATTTTTTTCCAATTTCATTATTACTTTTTTCCAAAATTGCCATTAAAACTGAAAAAATCTTTCAATTGATCCCATTTAATTGAAAAAAAGAATAGAATTTCAATTAAAAATCTTAGTTATTTGAACAGATTTCAGAGAAAATCAGCCTAAACCGACAAAAAATAGATCTTTTGAGCAAAACTAGTCTAGTAATATCTACAATTTCGTCTTAAATAAATTCATAATTCTTAAAGAGAGCTATACATTTAATAGGGTAATAATGAAGGAACGGAAAAAGGCTTTTCTAAAGAACCTAATATTATTCGTGGTTTTTTTAATTGGCACCGTATTCTCTATAGCGTTTCTTGTAGTCGGAGAATTTGAGAATTGGGTATTATATCAGATTTCTATTAATATAATGGTAACGATAATTTTTTTTATGGGGTTTTTTTTCTTTTCTGCGCTACATTACGTAATTCGGAAAGGATAAACGCTGTATCATTAATTTTAAACATTATTATATCAAAATTAGATAATTAATAATCCTTAAAATGTAATTATTTGATTCAAGCTTCATTAACAGATTTGATAATAGCTGTTGCGAATGCTTTGACAAGTTTTATTGTTAGTGATGAATCCATGCGAATATTTTTTGCGACTTCAACTTGAATTGTATTTACCTGTTTAATATTATGAAACTGGTGTGTAATGTATCCACCAGAATATGCTAAACTAAACTCTGATTCTGCAAATCCATTATCAATGCTAAAATGCTTTGAAATCTCTTTTTCTAATTGATAGCACCCCCAGAATTTCTCACAAGCTTTGGCCGTAGTATCTTGAACAAGATTGAGCGTTTTACCAAAGATATGACCAAAAATAATGTCAGGATATTTCTTATACGGACGGGTAAATCCATGGAAATCTATCACCAAGGCTTTGCCAAACTGAACAAGACACTCTTGAGAGACTTTATTTAATTGGTCGTGGAAGGCATGAAAAATGTTGTTCGCTTCTGTAGAGGTTTTATTAAAAGCCGAGGAAGAATGAGGTGGTCTGTTCAAATCGACTTTGCTTCTGTGGATCTTATTGAGGATATAATATATATCGATTCCCTTTTTTTTAAGTAGATTAATTATTAGTTTTACGATAAAATATGTGTTCTTATCGGCTATCATAGGCCCGTTAATTTTATCTGGTATCCTTTTGGGCTTTTTAAACCCCCCGTGGGGGCAGGATAAAATAACTGGCACGCTGCCTTTAGCGAATTCAAAATATTTGCGAAAGTCCATTCATGATAAGAAATTAAGATCGAATTATAAAGTTTGATAAATTACTCTGAAGATGATAAACATAGTCATATTAAGTTTTTTTAATGTTAAATAACTCCGAACAAGGTTTTGTCGGTGACTATTTTGAGCTTTCTTATTAAGATATAATAACGAATCATTATTGACTTAATAATTATTATCATAATGTTTTTTAAATTTGTTAATTTTTATTTATTACAATTTAGTAAAATGTAACGTTATCATTTAATTGAGGTATGGGATAGGTTGACTATTGACGATTTGATAAGTTTTTTAAAAAAGAAAGGTTTTAGAGATACTTTAGAAGTCTTGATGAATTCTAAGGGACATAAGATTGACAAACACTCCTTCTATAACGAATTAAACAAATTTAGCTACTATAATTCGTATTTTCGAGTTAAGGAGGACTTAATCGAGCGAGGCTTGATTACTATTGAACAGAATAACAAAAAGAAATTCGTAAAACTGACATCTAAGGGTTTAGATGTGTATAATAGGCTGGTAGAAATTAATAACTTAATTAATAATAAGTAGATAACGCTTCGTACACAAATCTCAAAACTTACTAAAAATTTTTTAATCTTTCTTCTTTTTTTAACCTATAGAATCTTATCTAATAATTAGGAGTTAGGATATTTTGATTTTTAAAAAGCTTGTTGTTGGACCTTTGGCTACAAATTGCTATATTTTTGGTTCTAAAAAGACGAGTGAACTTGTTGTAATAGACCCCGGAGGAAATGCGGATGCCATTATTAAATCTATTGAGGAATTAGGGGGAAAACCCATAGCTGTATTGTTAACTCATGGACATTTCGATCATACCACGAAAGTCGGTAAAATCATGCGCCATTTTCAAATTCCATTGATGTATAGTAAAAAAGAATACGAATTTGGAACTTTCACTCAAAAAGAGGCTACTAGATGGTTAGTTGAAGGAGATGTAATCAATGTTGGAGAATTAGTTCTTCATGTTTTAGATACACCAGGGCATAGTCCAGGCTCCCTATGTTTTTATTCCTCCGATGTTAAAGAATTTAATGGAAAAACTATCGACGGAATATTGTTTTCGGGGGATTTAATTTTTAGAGGGAGTATTGGTCGATCGGATTTTCCAGGTGGTAATCAAAATCTTTTGTTTGCAAGCATCAAAATCAAATTAATGCGTAATAAAAACCTAACAGATAACTTTATAGTGTGCTCCGGGCACATGGGCTTGACGACTATAGGAGAAGAAAGAGCCCATAATATGTTTAGAAAATATTTCCTTTAATGATTTAAGATATAACTATTTGATTTCCGTTATAAATAATAATAGAATTAAGTAAAGTTAAATTGATAAAAGAGAGTTTTACTTTAGGATAATTAGAATAAGTTGCTCCTCTAAAGCAATCATAGTTTCTCCTTTCGATGTCTCCAAGCGTATAAATTTCAAGCCACCTTCTTTCAAAGCCTTGACTACTTGTTTACCTTTACCGATTAGTGAGGTTACGTAAGCGGAAATTTCTTCACTAATTTCAATATCCATGTTGGAATCTATTGGTAAACCACTTGAGTCGCAAATTATGACCCCGCGAATTCCTTCTCTTTCCTCAAAACGACGTATGATTGCCTTAACTTCTTGTCTATTAATCAAACTCTAATTTTCACCATTTAAACATTAAATTAAATTAATTTAATTATAATGATATAATTATAATATATTCAGTATTTAAAAAATTATCATCTTCTTTTAATTCTTTTAATAAGATATAAATAATTTAAGAGTATTTTGGAAAACATTATCTGGACTAATTATACTAAAATAAATTTAAATTACTTTAAAATATATATATATTTAAGAATTTATCTGTACTAATTTAGATAAGCTAATTCAGAAATCAAGCCGATAATAAAAAAATAAAGAGTCGTGTTATTATGGTAGACAAAAAAGTAATTGAAAAACAATTAGCAGAATTATTTGATATCGTACCTGAGACCGAGGGATTAATTGCCTGTGATCTTGAAGGCAAGGTTATCGTAGGACAAACTTTAACAGATATGGATCATAGCGGAATCGCGAAAAAATGCAGCGCAATAATAAAAGAATTTAATGGTCTAGGTACCGTTACAGGAAAAGGAGCATTAAAATCTGCTACTATCGAATTAGAAAGCGGATATGCGGTAATAGTTGGTTCTAATACAGGGATACTAATTGCGTTAGCAGGTTTAGACGGAAAAGCGTCTCTAACTCTTCTTAAAAGAAACTTAACTTCGATTTCAAACTTATAATTTTATTTCCTCTTTTTTAAAATAAAGACTAAAAAAAGTTAAGATTTATTCTTTATCCTTAAGACCTTTTTCTTCTAATAAAGAATCTAAATCTGTCGTAGGTTTTTCTATTTCTTTTTCCTCGACTTTTTGCTTTTTAAATTTCTTTTTCTTCGGTTTTTTAGGTTTTTTCGCAGGGGTTTCTTCTATTTTTTCTTCCGTTTCTTCTGGAGGTAATTCGGTTACCGATACATATTTTCCTCTCCTTGGTCTAACTTTAGTAGGTTCTTCAAAAGGAGTTTCGATTCTCTTTATAGTTTTTCTGACATAGATATACATAGCCGCCCACACAATAACGAAAATACTAATCATTATTGCCGTAAAGAAACCCATGAAAAAATCTTCAAGAAGAGCATCGTAAATGTCAAACACTTCTGAAGTTTGAAATATTACTTCCTCCTCTGTTATTTCATTTCTTGCTGTGATCGATATTGAAATGTTCATCTGATCTATATTTAGTATATTAATTCTTATTAATATCTCCGTAATATCTCCCGGTTTAAACTCAGATAGCGCTAGATGATCAATCTGTACAATAGTATAAGTTAAAGAGTGAGAGATTTGTATAGAAATATTAGGAATTAGTACGTTAAGTTCAGAATCACCAATGTTATTTAAGGTTATTTGTATCGTCGAGAGCCCATTTTTAAACAACTGACCTACATTCGATGTTATCTGTAATGTTATGTTGTTAAATGCTCGATATAAGGAAACAGTAACATTCTGTGAATTTGCTAAAGTATATTGATCCCCCTGCCAAGTTAACCGGAATTTAAACTGATCTTCACTCGGAAACAATAATGTATCGATTTCAAAATTCATAGTTCCGTTGATTCCTGTGATCTGAGTCGAAATATTCTCCCATAAATCATTATCTAAAAATTGGAGAGTGATATTTTTATCAGGTATTTCATCGCCGAATTCTGTCGTCAAAACAGAACTAATGTTGAAGATTTGACCGTAGATTGGCGTTTGGGGTTTGGTTTGAATATCAGAAAATCTACTATTTATTTTCAAGGAGAACGAGTTATTAAATTGGTTGTAACTGCTCACGAAATTCTTATCATATATATTAATTACGAATGTAGTTTGGTTTGGAAGGTATAAACATTCGTCTCTCTCGAAAGTTTTAAGTATTGAAGCTCCTGTAATTTCCTTGTCAGATTTCAGCGCAATTATATAGCCTTCAAACTCGGCTTGGGTGCTATTAATGATTAATGAATACTCGTTACTTTCAAAAGTATCAACTTCATGGCTTTCTCCACTGTACTCAAAGAAAACAGTAAACTTAGTTTTAGCGCCTCCTTTTCTTATAGGAGCGTTGACGCCTTGCCAAATACCATTACCAAAAAGGGTAGGCATAGTAAGATCTACGGAAAATTCTTGCGCATCGTCACCATTGGGATCGATACTAGGCTTTAATGTTTTAAATCCTGTAGTTTGTTCAGCAATAATCCATTCTTCATTAACTAATGATACTAATTGAATGTTTATTTTTACTTTCAATTCAAGAAATCCGTGTAAATTACGAATTCTTGTAGTAATTCTAATATCTTCGTTAGGATTTAGGATTGTTTCATTTTGTAGAAAAGTTTCTACTACTATTGGTATTTGCTCTTCGTTTATTTCGTAAATAAATTCTTGATTAACATCCGAATTATTAACAGCGTAAAAATCGGGGTAATATTTATCATCCGTAACATTTACCGTACCAATTAACATTGAATATTCTTCATAAACTCTGTCTACAATTCCATCGAGAATGTTTTGATCTAAGGTTGGTTCATAGAAGAAATCGTTCATAGAAATATCGTAAGTATCAATGTATAATTTAAGCTTTTGACATCCGATTGCAGAACCATTCTCCCAGAAGAAGCCTAAATAATAGTTTCCAAGAAGTGGAGTGTCTTGAGTAACATCTAGAATTGTTTGGTTGTTAAACTCATACATAAGATAATCTTCTTTGATAACTCCAACTCCAGAATTCATTTCCGCTCCTGGAAATTTAGTGCTATTTTCTGGATAAAATAGAATCACATTTGCGTTACCACTGGTTGGTGGATTACCATTAGGTCCTTGAATATCAACTCTTACAGAGATATTATCTCCATACATAAATCCATTCGTTTCCCATAAAATATCGTTATAATTGATGTAACTATGCGTATTATGTATAACATTACTACTATTTAGAGCTAGAGAATATAAACCACTAATCCCATTAACTACATCGCTAGAAACTGCTGTAAAATCGTATGAGGGGCTGGAGAGTAATCTTCTTTCCCCTCCTGTTATGTTTAAAACTTCTCCGTAAATATCATCATAATCAGGATTTGTTAGATTTTGAGCAGTATAATCGGTGGGATATACAAACCAAAATTCTTTGAAGTTCCAATCGTTAAGGTTAGGATCAGCAAGATTTAATGTAAAATTTAACTGCCATTTAGGAGTTGTGTCATACGATATATTGTAGTAGCTATTGGCATTTTCTATCCAATAACCCTTTACCGTATAATTAACATTGAATTCAAATCCTTGGATGATGCTTGTATTCCAAGAAAGGTCTATTGGAAAATTAAATGAACCATCGTTGATAATTTCAGTTGAGAAGTTATTAATCCATTGACCTAATCCCCAAGTTAAAGATGAACTTACATCGTAAGGAGGATCGCTAATAATTAGATCATTTATTGGCATATCTTGAATTTTTAAGGTATCTGAACTATTGTAAGGGTTGGTAAAGTCTGAAGGCATATATGCTCTGGTTACATTCAATTTAAATGCTGCTGCGTCTAGTTGTTCAGAGAGATACGATGGGGTTGAAGGTACTTGTTTTGTGGCGATATTCCACATAGCTCCACTGTTAGTAGAAGATCTTAATTGATGATCTAATTGAGAATCTGGATCACCATAGGTTTGCCGGGGAAGTGTTACTAAGCTGTAAATCTCATCTGTACGGTTTGATTTGATCACTACGAAATAGTTGTAAAGTTTTAGGTTTTGAGTATTTGCTGGATTAAATTCGAAGTATGTTAATGAATCTCCATGGTATTCGTTAAAACCAACAATCATCGAATCAATAAGTTTAGCGTTATCAGGTTTAAGATTGTTTGAAGCTAAATTAGCCTGAGTTCGTTCTATTGTAGCATTAGCTTCATATAATGATATGTTTAATTCTGCGTTTACGGCTTCGGTGAGGTCTAAAGTTCTGATCCAGGCGTAAAAACCGTTAATCGTCGAATTCTCTCCCTTTAGATCGAAC
>JAUWDN010000072.1 GCA_030608765.1 Promethearchaeota archaeon | reverse complement strand
CATTTTTGTATAATTTTTAAAAAATTCATTAACATTCTATTGAGTTAATAAATCAAAGATGCTGAATTATCTCCTTTTTATAATATTTAAACACAATAGTTAAATATTATACCACAAATTAACCCATAGAAAAACAAATTTCAATGTGATTGTGAATGAAACAAAAAGAAATTTATAAATGTGCAATTTGTGGGAAAGTAATCGAAATCCTTAATCCCGGCGTACCCGAAACCATCTGTTGTGGACAGGCAATGAATTTGATGGAGGAAAAAACCGCTGATTGGAAGGGCGAAAAACACGTTCCTAAAATAACAATTGAAGGTAATAAAGTTATCGTTGATGTAGGTATTTCTATGGGAACGCCTCATCCTATGACAGCAGAGCATTACATTATGTGGATTGAGCTAATCTGCAATGATAACTGTTATAAAAGACAAATGTTAGCTCCTGGGATGGAACCAAAAGCAACCTTTGTTGTTGCTGATCCTTCAGGTTTGATCGCGAGGGAATACTGCAATCTTCATGGTTTGTGGACCGGTACTGAATAATAATTTTTTTATTACATTTTTTTTTATTTAAATTAATTTTTTAATTTTAAAAGATTTTAAATTACAGATGATGTTATTACTCCTCCAGATAATAGTAGTGGGTTGTTTTATTGTTGTAATTATCGCGTTATTTAGAGCCCAAACTGACTTTCTTTTTTATTCAATGGTCGGTATGCTTGTTGCTGCAACAGCTACTTTTTTATTATCTCCAGATCCAATTTCAACTGAAGAAGTATTTCTCGCAGTGGACTGGGAAGTTATATTTTTCTTAATTTCTTTGTTCACAATTGTAGCAATTTTAGAAGAACAATTGATATTTCAAGAAATTGCCCGTAAGATTACAACTAAGTTTAGAACGAATACTAGGATGTTTTTCTGGGTAATATGCCTAATATCAACTTTAAGTGCTGCTTTCATAGAAGATATCTCAGTAGCTGTTATATTTATACCAATTATAATTAATACGAGTAAGAAATTGAAAATAAATCCGGCTCCAATCCTTCTAGGAATGACAATATGCATTAATCTTGCTTCGACTTTAACTCCATTTGGCTCTGCAGAGAATATTATAATAGCAAATCATTTTTCTCTTTCTTCACCATGGTTTTTCATGAATCTTGGAGTATATTTCGTTGTAGGTACATTATCTACACTTTTCTTATTGGATAAATTTGTTTTAAAGAAGGATCTCGGTAAAATTTGGATTCCACATTGTGAAGAGAACGATGAACCACAAGAAATTAAACATTATGAGGATCATGAACTAGTTATCTTAGAAGACCCCATTGATACAAAAATTTTTAATCGTAATATTATTGGATTAGGTATTTTTTTTGTTTTATTAATTTTTATCCCTAATATTTTATTTGTAGGCTTGTTAGGTATGATTCTCTTTGTGCTTATTAATCCACGACTCAATACGGCTGGAAAGAGAAAACTGGACATTTCCTTTTATTTAACGAAAGTAGATTTCAAATTAGTATTTTTTTTTATCAGCCTTTTTATTCTAGTTTTTTCATTTGAAAAAGCAGGAATAATTGACTTGTTGGAAATTTTCGTGTTGGCTATAACTCCTTCAAATTTGTTTTTATTATGTATTATGATATTAATTATTACATCTGTTCTCTCGGGTTTGCTTGACAACGTACCTGTTACAGTTCTTTTCATTCCGATAATACAAGTTTTAACAGAACCTCCTGTTGGATTTTCCTCTATCCCCATACTGATAGCGTTTATATTAGGGATTAATTTAGGCGGAAATATCTTACCTCAAGGTTCAGCGGCGGATATGATGACTTTGGAGCTCTCAAAGAAGTATTGTGCTGACGATTTAAATTATAAAAGGTTATTGAAAGTGGGAGGCTTATTCGCAATATATCATATCATTTTAGGGATTGGATATTTAGCGATAGTAATCTTTTTATTTTTTTAAACAAGATTAAACTTTTAATTTTTTGAAAAATTCTATTATTTATGAGCACAAGAAAAGCGATTATCTTAGATAGAGATGGAGTTTTGATTGAAGATAAAAATTATTCATATAAAATTGAAGACTTAGAAGTATTGCCCGGAGTTATTGAGGGTTTAAAGCAAATACAGGAAAATTATTTTTTTTTTATAGTGACCAATCAATCTGGTATAGGGAGAGGCTACTATACATTAGAAGACTTCCACAAATATAACAATCATTTAATATCCATATTAAATGAAAACCATATTAAAATTGAAAAAACCTTTTTTTGTCCACATATTAAGGAGGATAATTGTGATTGTCGAAAACCAAATCCAAAATTTATAAAAGAAATAGCTAATCAATGGGATATTGATTTGGAATCTTCTTGGATGATCGGTGATCATCCATCTGATATACAATTCGGGATTAATGGAGGTTGTAAAACAGTCTATATGATAACTGGACATGGAAAGAAGCATTTACGAGATTTAGAAGTCAATGAAATAATTCCAACCTTAGTTCATTCTAATTTTTTAGAAGCAATTGAAGAAATAAGGAGATTGGATAAATAATTTACTTTGGATGCTTTTCTTCGTATTCTTTTCTTCTTTGTTCATGCAGAATGCGTACTTCTTTTTTCATCTCTTCTACAACCTTTCCAGTTAAGGGATAAAATTTTACCCATATTATGAAGCCGATTAAACATACGATTCCCGGTAGAAGAGTCATACTGATGTTAACGCTTAAAGAAGCTGCAGCTAAACCATGAGTTGGTGATAATCCATCACTCATAAATATTAAACCAAATGCAGTCATTAAAGCCGGTGGCACCGCTAAACCGACGCTTATCATGGGTTTGCTAAGTAATGGTCCTACGCCCGCATAGAGTCCCTCTCTCCTTTCTCCCGAAATTTTCCAATAATCATAATCAATAGTGTCTGCTCTCATGGGATTATGTTGGATAAATTCTCCGGTAAAACCTAGCATAAATATTGAAAACCCAATCGAAACAAGAATCCAGTTACCTGAAAGTCCAGCGAAAAAGCTAGAGAAACCCCCTATGGTTAAAGCTCCAAAATAAAATGAGATCGATGCTTTTGTTGAGTATTTTTTAGCAATTTTTAGAATAATAGGAATTGAAATAAACAGACAGATAATTGGCCCAATCCAGAAAAGAAGCATATTAAATCCTTCCATTGGTCCTAAAACCCAAGTCAAGTAGAAGGGTAAACTTACCATCACTAAATTCAAGAATAATATTGAAACCCCATCATATATTATATATATTCTGAAAGATGGATTTTGGAAAGCGAGTTTTATTGATTTAAATAAAGGAGTTTTATTTTCAGGAATATATTCGCTATGTTCGCGTACGTATTTTGATAGTATTAAGTAAGGAAAGATTCCAAAAATAGCGATAAATACTACTAACAATTGAAACTGAGCAATAGTTTCTGGAGTAGGATCGGCTAAGTATATAACAGGTACGATAAATCCAATTAAAATAGCTGGTATGGTTGCTGCTGTACCGTAAAGTTGAATCTTTTCTCTCTCTCTTTGATTTAAGGTCATTTGAGGGAGTAACGCAACAACCGAACACAAAACGAATGTAAACAAAGTATCGTAGGCAATTTGGCTCACAAGGTACCATATAAAAAGCCAGACTTGAATGGTAAGATTTGAAGGTTGCCCTCTCCACGCACCTGGTGGAAAAAACACCAAAGCAAAACATAAACTAAAAATGGGAGCTCCAAATTTAATATATGGGATATATCTTTGAACTTCCCCTCTTTTTTTGTTATAATACCGAGTATTTCCAATTATATTTCCAAAAATCGGATCGTTTACTACATTCCAAACCGCATAAATAATTAGTGCTATAGTTATCCAAATGGTTGACAATCCCATCCACGCAAAATAAAAGGATTGAATTACACCCATGACACCCCCATAAAACGTACCTGGCATTTGAGCAAAGCTATAGGCTAATTTTTCCTTTATAGGTACAATTCCCGCATTTTCGACAGTGCTATCAGACATGAAATAATCCCTAATTTCGTAAAAATCTCAAATTAACTATTAAAATAGAAAGTACAAATCTATATTTCAATATTTTGTAAAAGTAAAAATAAAAAAGTAAAAAATTGAGTGTTTATTTGTTTAGATTTTTGCAAATTTGGTTTTATCGCTTCCGCAAACCGGACAAAACCAATCATCGGGAATATCTTCAAAAGGAGTTCCGGGAGCTATTCCACTATCGAGATCGCCGTTAACGGGATCGTAAACATATCCACACACTACACACTTCCATTTTCCGCCTAATTCATCACTAGTTTTATCGATTTTTAAGCCTACTTTTTTAGGTTTTTCTTCCACTTCGATTTCTACTCTATTTATTTCAAATAAATTAGGCATTGCGTGCTCATATTTTTTCATGATAAACCTTGCAATTACTATCCTCTGTATTTCTGACGTACCTTCGTAGATTTGATACAACTTTGCGTCTCTAAACAATTTTTCGACAGGAAATGTCCTAAGATACCCGTATCCTCCAAAAACTTGGATAGCTTCAGTGGTAACACTCATTCCAACATCTGAAGCAAACGCTTTTGCCATAGAAGATGTAAGATTGCTATCTAATCCTTGATCTCCTTCCCATGCCGCTTTATAAGTTAATAGTCTCGCAGCTTCAATATCTTTATACATCTCGGCTAATTTAAATTGAATCCCCTGGTAATTTCCTATAGGTCTTCCAAATGCCTCTCTTTTCTGAGCGTAGTCAATAGCATATTCCATAGCTGACCTTGCACACCCTACAGCAAACGCAGCGACAGCAGGCCTGGTTTTTTGAAAAGTTTGCATAGCTAATAGAAATCCTCTACCCGGTTTTGCCAATACATTTTCTTCAGGTATTCTCACATCTTTCAATACAACAGAACAAGTATTAGATGCTCGTTGGCCTAATTTTGGTATATGAGGTCCAGTCTTAACTCCTTCGTAATCAGTTGGTACAATGAATCCTGCTATACCACGATGTTTTTTCTCTGGATCAGTCGTTGCAAAAACGGTGATATAATCAGAATATCCTGCGTTAGTTATCCAATATTTAGTTCCATTTAATATAAAATCTTTTCCATCTTTTTCAGCGCGACACTGCATTCCAGCTACGTCGCTACCCATTCCTGGTTCAGAAGTAGCAAAAGCGATTAGTTTGAAATTTTCTGTTATATCCTTTAATACTCTATTCTTTTGCTCTTCGTTCCCCCCAATAACTATGGGTCCTGAACCTAAATCGTTATCAAAAATTGATGTAGCAGTTCCAGGGCACGCAGCCGCAATTTCTTCGACAACTATTACGGCTTCCATTAAACCATATCCTTGTCCACCGTATTCTTTGGGAACTCCCAAATTTGTAAGTCCTAACTTCCAGGCCTTTTTGATAACATCCATAGGCATAACTTCATGCTCGTCATAACTGAAAGAAGTAGGTAGAACTACATTTACTGCAAAATCTCTAGCTTTCTTTTGTAAAGCTAGTTGTGCTTCTGTTAAATTAAAATCCATTTTTTTTAACCTCTATTTTATTTCATTTTTTCTATTAATTTATCAACAATATCTTTAAAATCTAAATCCTCTGGTTTTGGAACGAATTTAATCTTAATCATCTCGTCCATAACATCTATTCCGGCAGCCTTCATTTGTTCAGCTATTTCTTGTGCAGCTTGACCTGACCACCCATAAGAACCAAAGGCTAATCCAACTTTATTCATAGGTTTCAAACCTCTTTGATAACATAAGTATTCTGCAACAGATGGGTAAAGTCCATTGTTTAGAGTAGGGCTTCCAATCAATATTGCTTTTGCCTTCATTGCCTCAGTAATGACGTCAGAATAATCTGCTTGAGTCAATCTGAATCTTTTAACTGGAATGCCTCTATGACGGATTTCTTTCGTTAAAGCTTTAGCAATTTTTGCTGTACTCTCCCACATTGTATCGTAAACGATTAAAACGCTTTTTCCTTCGATCTCTCCGGTTGACCACTTCCTATACTTCTCTAATATCTCTGGGATATTTTTTCTCCAACAAACCCCATGAGCAGTACATACAAGATCAATAGGCAATGCTCCAACTACGGGAAGGGTTTTTGCAATAAGTCCCGATAAATGAAGTAAAATATTCGCGTAGTATTTTTCCGCTTCTTCCATAATCTCGCACATGTCATTTTCATCGTCCCAACGCATAGTGGTTGCAATATGTTGCCCGAAAGCATCGCTAGAAAACAGGATATTTTTCCCATTATCGTCACTCATGAATGATACCATGCTATCTGGCCAATGTATCATGGGTATCGGTACGAATGTAAATTTTTTACCATTTCCGATATCC
>JAUWDN010000062.1 GCA_030608765.1 Promethearchaeota archaeon | reverse complement strand
CTTGCTTCCTTAATTACGGATTTCGGAAACATTAATTCTTTATATACTTTGCACACGGGACATGTAATTTTAACCTTCGAGTATTCATTTAGCTCGCTTATCTGCGGATGAACATTTTGGTCTAAAATTGCCATAGCTATTCAACACCCGCACAAATATTTAAAACTACACTTAAAAACTACAATATTTTTCGAATTATGGGAAATTTATTCGAAAATGAGAAAACTAAGCGATAAAATAGTTAGATTTAGTTAATTACAGACTCAAATTTTTGATTTAGGTTTTCTTTACCTAATTCAAAATTGAATTCGAGGATAGGAATTATTTCTGATTTGAATTTAAAATTATGTTTTCCTTCAGAAAATTTTTCCAAACCGTCCTCGTCAATTCTAATTAAAATGTTTATAGTATCCCCTAAGGCAATAATTCTACCTGCGAGTTTTCCACTCAATAACTCATCAATTGTAAATTTTTCTTCCTTGATGTAAAAGGCAAAATGGTCTTTGAGTTTCGCAATATCAAAATCTTTCTTAGAAACATTAATTGGAACATCGTCAAGGAAGATTTTGCCATAATCAGATAAATCAAAGTTATTTATATCAAAATTTTTAGTGTCAAACCCACCGAGTTCAATTTCTTTTGGAACTTCAATCGGCATAATAATGTTAAAAGCTTTGATTAGGAGCGAATCTGCTTTTCCATCGCCGTTAGTATCAACGGTATATATAGATTTCTTAGGTGGAAAGATTTTTTTGAAGAGCACCTTTAGAGCAGAAATATCAAAAGACATGAGAATATAAACAGATCAAAAATTAAATTTTATTCCTTGATAATTATAATTATTAATCAATTAAAAATTTTGGATAAAAATTAAGGTGTTGTTATAATTTTTACGCACTTTCTCTCCTTCATAAGTTCAAATCCCGTTTTTAGCAATTCTTCTAAAGGTATAACTTTCGTTATTAATTTATCAACTTCTATAATTCTGTTAGCTATTAACTCAATCGCGTCTAAAAAATCTTTTGCATAACCAATATACGATCCCATTATTTTCCGCTGGTATCTTACGATGTCGTTTGGTTTTATTTTTGCTTCAGCTCGATAATCTTGTCCAAAACAAATTAACCGGGCACCAGGAGCCCAAATTTTAGTAGCCATTTCAAAAGTTTCGGAAATTCCAACAGCATCAATGATAACATCAGCGCCCTCGTTGTTAGTTATCCTCATAATCTCACTTTTAACATCATGAGATTCGGGATTAATTAAAAAGTCGGCACCAAGTTCTAAAGTCTTTTGACCTCGCCACTCGTCTATTTCTATACAGATCAATCTCTTTATTGGATGCATTACAATTACAGATTCAATTATTAAACCCATTGGGCCCGCGCCAATTATGACCACATTATCTGATTCTTTAACATTTGCAATATTATGGCAGTGAACAGCGCAAGAAAGAGGTTCTATTAAAGCAGCAGCGGTAAAATCGATATTATTAGGTAGTTTAAATAGAGTGCTTCTTGGTAATACACAGAATTTTGCAAACCCACCATGTTGAAAGATTCCGAAGGTTGTTCCCAAAGCCATATGTTCACAGAGATTTGTTAAACCTCTTCTACAATTTATGCAATACCCACACTTTTCATTTGGATCAACAACAACTTTATCACCAACTTTTAAATCTTTTACACTCTCACCAATTTCTTTAATTACCCCTACGAATTCATGCCCTAAAATTGTTTTATCATTAGCAGGATGCCCTCCCTCCATTATCTTTAAATCAGTACCACAAATTCCACAGGCTTTTATCTCCACTAAAACTTGATCGCTTTTTGTAATTTGAGGAATATCAACTTCCTCTAATTTAATTTCACCACCTATTTTATCACCTTTGTGAAAAACTGCTGCTAACATTTTTTCCATATTAATATCCTCAATTATTTTATAGGTTATTTATTCCGATTAAATATAATTAACTACATTCTCATTGCTAAATAATTTTCTTTCTTTAATGAATTAAATTAATTAAGAAAATTTTATAATTTGAAAGAAATATTATTAAAAAAAATATTAAAAAAAAGAGTAATGAGTTAAAATTTCGCTCCACAATAAGCACAATATACTGCGTTTCCTTCACGCTTCATCGGAGTCCCACAATTAGCACAATATTTACCTTTTTCTTCAGAAGGTGCTTGATTAGAAGATGCAATTTCAATGTGTTTAGCCTCACCTGTTTTAGTTGAAAATTTTCCCCTCAATTCTCCCCTCGCTTTCAAATCTAATACAATTGCTCGAGCATCCTTAAGAGAGATACCCGTATTTTTAGCAATCATTTCAATTGAAATGTTAGGATTTTGCTCAAATTCTTGCTTCACGATATTTCTTAACTTACTTCTATTTGTTAGTTTGTAAATTTGGCTTGAAATTATTGATAGCCCGACAATGATCCAGAAAAAACCAAAGAACCACCACCATTTCGTCATCTCGTTAAAAAAAATATTAAATCCCCACCAGAGAAAAATACCCGCGATAATCAGAGCACATATACTAAAACCTTCCTGGTATTCATTTCTTTCGTAATGCATTTTTATTCAATTTTGTTTCAATTTTGTTTTGATTTTTGAATAACCAGTTGTTGAAAGATATATATGAGTTAAAGAGACCAATATTTATAGTATTCTTTTGTATCAAAAAAAACCTAAAAGAGTTATTTTTTATAGGTTTGATTTGTCAAAATTTAGCCAAATATTGAGGAATAGTTAAGAAGGAGCAACCGCATTGTTAATTGTTTTAAACACCTTTTCCACTTCCACTTGGTCTTCAGTTAAAAGAATAACAAGATGTTCAAGTATTTTTATTGACAAAATATAGTAATTATCAGAATGAATTATATTAAAATCTGGACTATGTAAACCGATGCTTTCGGCCGTTTCTTCTGCCAACTCGTAAAGCTGAGAGATATTCAAAGATATAGAGGCTTTGTTAAACTCCTCCTCATTAATATATGACTTTTTTATGACTCCGTTTTCTGATGAGATCAAAATAAAATAAACTGCGGGTCCTAAATCATTTATTAAATCGTTTAATATGGCGTCCATATCTATTGTTAGCGTCATCTAATTAATTTATAAATTTGAATTATAAATATGTTTGTGTCAAATTTTTTGCGAGTGCTAATTTCTCGTACACTTTTTTTTAATAGCTTATGAAGCACCGATTAAATTGAAAAATATTTTTCAACTACAGGTTCAAAACTGTGAAATTGGTTAATCTCACCATTAAAATCTTTCAAGCTGTCGCTGTAAAGGTCAAAGAATTCTTCTTTTAGCAAATCCATATATCTTTCAATAATTTCAGATTTATTTGTTTGTTCTACGAGGTATGCGAATATAATTCCCTCCTTAACAGTTATAAGAAACTTCTGATTCTCAAAATTAATAGCTTGAAGGCTTTCTCCTGAATTTTTACCGATAACTTCATTTGAAAACATTAATATAGCCGAGAGAAAACCCCCGATTTGAATATAGTTTTCTGAAAGTTTTGTCTTATCATTTCTAATTTTTGTAAATAGTGTATGACCGGTTGTATTAATTACAAAGAGAGCTGATAGACCTTTAATACTAGGAATAGCTTTATTGCAGATTTGACTAATTTTTGAAATGGAGACATTCGAACAATACATTTTAACTAATAATCTCGAAAGCGAACAAAGGTCTTCGTAATTAACTAACCTATCTTTCTCATTAATATAAAATATTGAGATTCTCTCGTTCCCAAGAGAGTAAAAATGAACATAAACCGTAAAAATTCCGAGAAGATCAATCATTTTCCCCTCTTTCTTATTTAAAATCTCTGGGCGATATAGTTTTATTATATCCTTCATTAGAGAACGGCTTATCCCTTTATTAAACACAATATTACAACGATTTTTGGTCATTGAAACTAAGCCCATACCTAGCACTTGGATTGCCTTTGGCGCATCCAATGATTCCTGATAAATATCCTCTAATACAATCATTTTTTTTAGTTTTTTTGTGGTAAAGATTTGTGGTAAAAATAAGGGTGTCGATCATAATATTGTGTTCATTTTATTTAAATGTTTCTAATTTTTGTTGTAAAAAAATCTCTTACAGATAACAAAATTTAAAACGACAAATTAAGTACAAAATGTTATGAGGCGAAGAAATGCTTACTTTCACAAATTTACTCAGAAAAATAATTCTCATAGTTTTTCATAACAAATAAGAATTTTTACCCCTAACAAAAGTTAATTTTGTTAACAAATTAGTGAATGTTTAATTAAAATTAGTTTGAATAATCTAGTGGGCCTGGCAGGATTCGAACCTGCGACTTTGGGTCAATGGAAAATTCCACCTGACATCCCAGTCCGAAGCCGGGTACCCCTCGGATCGCGCGATAAATTATCACACAATTATCCAGACTAGATTACAGGCCCAATTTTTTCTAATTTAAAAAAGTGATAAGAAAAAATCGATTGTTTATTGTTATATTCTATTTCTAAAAAAATTATCCTTCCCATTAACGAATATTCTTACATGTTTTAATTATTTTTTAATGAGAATTATGTGCGATATAATCCATGTAAGTAAAAAACAAACTTAATAGATTTCTTGCGTGTACAGCATCGGCTAATTTTCCCCTAATTTTGATTAACCCTCTCATAAACGCATCTGCTGCTTGTATCTTCCGCGTAATAACTTTTTTTATCACTGTTTTTGTAAGAAAGAAGTGAATAACACTCAACTCCTCTGAGTTTTCCTCGTAAATCGAATTGTTATAAGTTAAAGATCCACCGATTTTCTTAAGCCATATGTTATAATCCATGTCGTTAATGTATATATGGTAAATCCTGTCCTCATATAATCGTAGTTCTTCCTGAAATTCCTCGGTTTCGTTCGCGATCTTTATTCCTAATCTAATGAATTTGTCTATTGTAGATTTAAATGTACTCTCTGACGATTCCAATGAGTTCAACATCATCAATATAGCATTCGAGTCAATCATTACTAATTTTTATCCCTCTATTACTTCATTTAAGCTTTATAAAGATCGCAATTCTTCCTATTAATTTATGAAATTATTATTGATAGATCATTTATAGTTTTATATAATATTGCGATGATAAGAAGCAGAAAACGATTATTGAAAACCGTTTTTTTTCCTTAAATACTTCACAAATATTCGGAAAAGTTTTATATACCTTAACCCTTGAGAGAGAGACCCTTCGATATTAATTTTTCCTTTCATGAAAGCATCAGTCCCACTTATTTCATTTCTTAAAATTTGAATAATTAAATCCTTATTAAAAATGATCTTAAAGAGCGCTTTCGGGTTAATACCCTTTTCGTAAAAAAGTTTTCCGTGCGAGACTTCCAGCCAATAATTAAAATTTGCGTCAACCACATATGTTTGATAAATATCGTCAAAACCAACTAGTTCTTCATTAAGCTCTTCTGTATTGTTCATAATTTTTACTACAGCCTTAATGATTTTATCTAAAACATATTCAAATTTAGGACTATCTTTGTCCAGATTTCTCAAAATTGAATTAATTGGGTTCTGACCTGCCATAAGTTTACTGATAAATACTTTTTTAAAAAATCCTTATTCCTAATAGTAATGAAAAAACTACTATTTATTTTTTTTTCTTCAGAAAAGAGTCTTAAAAATAATATTAAACACAAGAATTTTATTGATCGAGTTAAAAGTCGTAAATGAAAAAACCATCAGTAATTCCAAAATAACTAATCTTTTTGGAACCTTAGATAAAATATTTCATTCATAGTCTTTGTTTCTACACTTTTAAATCCAATCGAAGTGCCTAACTTTAAATAATATTCTAAATCCTGTTCTTTATCCCATTTTGTAGCATATCCCGTTGAGATTTCTTTCTCCTCAATCTTAACTTCGAGGTAAAGACCATAAAATTCCTTATCAGAACTTCCTCGCTTTGGAATTTTAAAATCCCAAATGACAAATTCCCCTCCCTTTTTTGTAACTCGATAAATTTCCTGAAAGATTTTTTGATGAATTGAAGGAGGAATATACATTAATGTGAAAAAAGAGGTCGTAGTATCAAAAGTCTCGTTTAAAAACTGTAAATCCTTTGCATCCATAATGATCTTTAAATAATCTCCTGGAGCAGCCTCCTTTAGTTCAGATTCACGGCGATCAATAGCTACTACTTGTTCCCCTTTTAATTGGCCAATTATCCCCTCTCCTCCGCCTCCAATATCTAAGATTCTGCCTTTTAATTCAAAACCAGTTAGATCAATCTTGTGTAGATCAATAAATTTAATTTTTTCTTCCATGATAAACACTACAAAATTTCGTTCGTTTAAAATTTTTATAATAAATGAGTAATTATTTTTATCCACATGAATTCTTTTAATCGGAAAATAGCAAAGATTGGAATTTAGAATAAAATTTTTATATTTAGAAGTATTTCATTTGTTAAATTAAAATAGATTCAATCTGTTTTTATTAATTAAGCCCATATAGTGTAGTACGGTTAGCATTAGGGACTGTCACTCCTTCGACCCGGGTTCAACTCCGCGTGTGAAAACCATACGCGATGAAACTCCCGGTGTGGGCGCCATTTTAAACCTCACAAAATCT
>JAUWDN010000160.1 GCA_030608765.1 Promethearchaeota archaeon | reverse complement strand
TCTTTTAAGGGACGATTAAAATTAAATCTATTACTTTTCTATCCTTTTATAAAATAGCTTTTTATTCTAATCCTAATAGTTTAATAATTAAATTTGCCATGGAATAGGGGTCCAGGCTTTTATCCATAACTAACCGTATATATTCGTCAATTGTAGGATTTGAATTAATCAAGCCTTCTACTTTTTGTGTGATTTTATGTTTTAGAATTTGGAGCGTTTCGCTTTTAATTCTGTTTTTCTGATAATTCACTAAAACTCCGGATTCTTTTAAAAATTCTCTATGTTTATTTATTAGTTCACTCACTTTTTCAAAGTTTTCGCCTGTTATAGAATTAACTTTAATGATTTCAGGAGACCATTTCGATTTGAGCAAGTTGTTTACTTCAAGGTTTTCAGATTCGTATTTATAATTCATTCTTAATTCTACCATTTGCATAACATCGGCGATCTTTTTATCGGCGCCTGCTAAATCCATTTTATTTACAACAAAAATATCGGTAATTTCCATGATCCCGGCTTTTATGGCCTGAATATCATCACCTAATCCCGGCACTAAGAGTACAATTACAGTTTGAGCCGATTTAAAGATATCTACTTCAGATTGCCCTACTCCAACGGTCTCCACAATAATTATATCGCAGCCATAAGCATCCAATATTTTTACTGCATCCTCTGTAGCTCTAGCTAATCCCCCCAATTGTCCCCTATTTGCCATGCTCCGGATAAAAACATCTTTTAGAGAAAAGTTATCTTTCATCCGGATTCTATCACCTAATATTGCACCACCTGTTATCGGGCTGGTTGGATCGACACAGATAATTCCTATTTTCTTACCTTCCTTTGCGAATATTTTAGTTAAATTGGAGATAAAGGTAGATTTTCCGCTTCCCGGTGCTCCAGTAATACCTAAAATATAGGCTTTTCCAGTGTGGCTATAGATTGCATTAATGATATTTTCTGCGGCTTCAATATCATTTTCAACTAAGGTGATAAGCCTAGCAACCGCTCTAGAATTTCCATTTAGCAGTTTTTCGATTAAATCAGAATAATCCATAGTACGCTATCTTTTCAAGTTGTTTTTCACAAATTCTACAATTGTTTTTAGCTTTGTACCCGGCCCATAAAATCCTTTTAATCCGTGTTCTTCTAAAAATGGCTTGTCTTCGTCAGGTATGATACCCCCTACACTTACAAGAACATCATCAATTTCGTTTTTTTTGAGCTTTTCCATAATAACGGGACATAGCGCTTTATGAGCACCAGATAACATGCTTAATACCACAGCATCCGGATCTTCTTGAAGAATCGTCTGAACTATCATGTCCGGAGTTTGATGGAGGCCTGTATAAATAACCTCCATACCCGCATCTCTTAACGCTCGAGCAATGACTTTCGCACCCCGGTCATGCCCATCTAATCCCGGTTTACATACTAATACTTTTATCTTTCTATTCTCTGTCATAATATTAACCTAATTTAAAATATTGAATCTTCTCTATATTCTCCAAACACTTCCTTAAGAGTAGCCATTACTTCTCCTATCGATGCGTATTCTCTTATAGCTTCCATTATATATGGCATTAAATTTTCAGTGCCTTTTGCTGCTTGTTTCAATTTTTCTAGCTTTTCTCGAACTTGACTATTATTTCTTTGGTCTCTTACATGCTGTAAAATCTTAATTTGCTCTTCTTCAACCTTATCATCAATTTTTAATAAAGGAGTAGCGCAGGCTTCTCTTAACTGAAAATCGTTTACCCCAACAATAATTCGATCCTTATTCTCAATTTCTCGTTGATATTTATACGAGGAGTTTGCGATCTCTTTTTGGAAAAAGTTAGCTTTAATTGCTGGGATCACTCCCCCTAACGCTTCTATCTTTTCGAAGTAAATTTCAGCTTCTTCTTCCATCTTATTAGTGAGCCACTCAACGTAATACGAACCCGCGAGAGGGTCAACCGTATCCGCAGCTCCTGATTCGTTTGCTATAATTTGTTGCGTTCGTAAAGCTATTTTTGCTGCTTTTTCAGTTGGTAAACATAAAGCCTCGTCGAAGGAGTTTGTATGAAGAGACTGAGTTCCACCTAAAACAGCAGCTAACCCTTGTATTGTAACTCTAGCTATATTGTTTTCTGGTTCTTGTGCGCTTAACGATACGCCCGCGGTTTGAGTATGAAAGCGTAACCTCATCGATTCTTTTTTTTTTGCTCTATATTTGTTTTTCAACCGTTTAGCCCATATGCGTCGAGCTGCGCGATACTTGCAAACTTCTTCAAAAAAATTGTTGTGAGAATTAAAGAAGAAAGAAAGCCTTGGAGCAAATTCGTCTACATCTAAACCTCTTTCCACAGCAGCTTCCACGTAAGCAAAACCGTCTGCTAGCGTAAAAGCAAGCTCCTGAACTGCTGTAGAACCCGCTTCTCGGATGTGATAGCCTGATATTGAAATAGTATACCATTGGGGAACGTTTTTAATACAGTATTCAATTGTGTCAATGATCAAACGCATGGAAGGTTCAGGTGGAAAGACCCACGATTTTTGGGCAATATATTCCTTAAGAATATCATTCTGAATTGTCCCTCTTAACGTATCAGCTGAATGACCTTGTTTTTCGGCTGTCACTATGTACATCGCTAACAATATAGATGCTGGAGCGTTTATCGTCATTGAAGTAGAAATTTTAGACAAATCGATATCACTAAACAAAGTCTCCATATCCTTCAAAGTATCGATTGAAACGCCTTCCTTTCCAACCTCTCCCAAAGATTTTTCGTCGTCAGCCTCGTAACCGTAAATAGTGTGCAAACTAAAAGCCACGCTTAATCCTGTTGTCCCATGTTCTAACAAAAACTTATACCTTTGATTAGTTTGTGCTGCCGTACCAAATCCCGCAAATTGTCTCATTGTCCACAATCGACCGCGATACATGTTAGGATAAGCCCCGCGAGTAAAAGGATATTCTCCCGGTTCTCCTAAATCCGTGGCGTAATCAATATCTTTAACGTCTTCAGGGGTATAGAGCGCTTTTATCTCAATACCAGATAAGTTATCAAATTTATCTCGTCTTTCGTTTCTAGTCGGTTTTAAGGTTTTACTCTCGTCAATATCAGTCATTATTTTTTCCTTCCTTTAGGAATTAAAACCAGATTATGTAATTATTAACTTACTATATCCTAATTTTTGATAAGAATCTAAATATATTAACTTTTTTCATAGTGTCTCTTAAAATAGAATTTAGTATAGTTTTTCTTCAAAATTAGTAATAATTCAGTTAAAAATTGTAAAAGAAAAATCAAATATTTGATTAAAGTTAAAAGATTTAAGAATTATTAAAAGATATTTAATAGATTATTAATTTAAAATATTGAAAATACATCAGTGTAAATAATATCTAAGTGGTGAATGTCTTTAAAGTCGCATTAGTAAACCCTGGACCTGGAGAAATTTTAGAGAAAGGCAGAATTATTGCAAATGCAGATCATATTTATCCGCCTTTAGGAATTTGTTATCTAAGTTCTGTATTAAAGAATGAGAATCATCAAGTTGATATAATTGACCAAGCTGCCATGGGTTTCAATTTGACCCAAATTGTAAAATGGATTAAAAAGAAAGATCCAGATGTTTTAGGTTTTTCTACTTTAACGGCGTCGGGATCGGGAATTAGCGCTGCATTAACTTCGATTGAGGTAAAGAAATTGAATCCAAATATTAAAATAGTATTTGGAAATCGGCATGTAACTCATAATGATTATAGAATTTTAAACAAATACCCCGAAGTTGATATCTGTGTAAGGGGTGAGGGAGAAATTACCTTTGCAGAATTAATTAGTGCATTAGAAAAAAATCAATCATTAAAAGATATTAAAGGTTTAACTTATAGAGACAATGGAAAGATCAAAAGAAACGAAGAGCGTCCTTTGATCAAAGATCTTGACGCAATACCTTTTCCGGATAGAAAAGCTTTAAAAATTGAATATACTGGGAGTTTTGGTAGTTTAGAGTTTGCACCTGAGGGATTTACCTCAATGACTTCCTCTCGAGGATGTCCTTACCAATGTACCTTTTGTTATGGAAAAAGAACAGTTGGCTTTAGAACTCGTTCAGTAGAGAATATAATGGAAGAAATTCTATTTTTAGAGAGTAAGGGATATAAATACCTGAATTTTGTAGATGATAACTTCACTGTCTCTAAGAAACGAGTGATAAAACTCTGTCGATTAATGAAAAAACATAAAGTAGATCTGGATTGGATATGCGAGGGAAGAGTAAATCAAGTGTCTGATGAAATGTTACGAGAAATGCAGAGAGCTAATTGCAGAATTATGTTTTATGGGATAGAAAGTGCGAATCAGAGAATTCTCGATTATTATAGAAAAAACATAACACCATCCCACTCTATTATTGCGGTAAAAAAAACTCGTAAGGCAAAAATTCCATTCATCTT
>JAUWDN010000217.1 GCA_030608765.1 Promethearchaeota archaeon | reverse complement strand
TTTCTTATAACAACTTTTTTTATTAGAATTATTTGAATAAAATTTTTAACCAAAAATTATATTATTATTACTAATAAAAAATTTTATAATAAATAACATTAACAGAAAACAGAAAAGTGATTAAAAATTTTAAACGACCCAGAAGAAGATAATAAAAAGGTAAAAGCGCGAGCTAAAGCAAGAACGACTCCAGCAAAGAAAAAAAAGACTAAGAAAGCAGCAAAAGCAGGCGAAGTTCCTAAGACATCTTCAAAAAAAATAGTTTACAAAAAATTAAAAGTTAATTTTTGGAGGACGCGATTACACGACGAAGAGTTAGGAATTCACCAACAGCTTAAATACACGGCTAAAACGCGTTGGTTTTCGAAAAACTTCGATATTGAGGGTGTTATTGAAATAGATGGCGAAAAGAAAAGCATTATTGCATTTAACAAAACACAGTGGGAAGAAAGCCCACTTGAGGAGAAGAGGCTCGTATGTAGATACTTTACTATAATGGAAGAGACGATGGATTCTAAAGCTAAGGGTGGTAATTTTAAAGGTGGTATTGAGTTAAGCATAACTCATTCACTCATTCAAAGCTTCGAGATTCAGCACGCCGCACCCGTGTTCTATGCACAAATCCCTGGAGTGAAATTCTTAATTCGTTTCGTGAGAGGATGGAGATTAATCGGCACTCGATGGACCTTCCCACTCCTTCCTGAAGAAAAAGGAGATAAACTCCAAATGGTCTTATGTAAAGGTGTTGTTGGTCCGGGAAGAAATTATAAATTGTATATCGGCAAAAAATTGATTGCACGCGTCGATGGAAAACCATTGAAGAAGGAATTCGGAATCGAAATTTTCGACGAAGATTACGCCAAAGATAGAACTTTCGTTCGTTATATGATTTTGTTTGGTCTAGCATGTAATTTCATGGACGGTGCTAAGAAAATCGTTAAGAGATTGTTTAAAAAGATGAGAACAACCGGTACTTCTGATTACAAGCCTCCCAAAACTGAAATTGATTTGTTTAGAAATCCAAGAATGATGAGAAGATAATAATAATAATTTCTATTTTTTACTATTTTTTTTTTAATGATTTATTTGTTAATATTCGATTTTTTCCTCAATTAAATTTTTTCTTTATATAGACTAAAGGTTTTAACGTATTACTATGAATTTAAGAGAAGTTTTGTTGTTAGAACCCTACACCGCCCCGACAAATATTACAACGAAGTCTCAAGAATGCGCCAGCTCTAAGAGTGTAAACTTACTATACTCACATATGGTAAGGTTAATTTATAAAAAGCATAAGATCGTTTTACCAGCCGTTTATTCGGTTCCTCTAGGGCTTGCTCAATTATCTTCGGTGTTGAAAAAAGAAGGTATTTCTACCCATCACATCCCGTTTCTTTTGGACGAGCTTAACAAACACTTAACTGAAGAAGAGATCGAGAAACGCATCTCGTCTTTTGATTACGATTCAGTGTGGTTATCGGTTGGGTCTCCGCCTGCTGTTGAAGAGGTGTTGAGATTCGCACAAATTATAAAAACAATAAATAGCGATACTCCCATTATGGTAGGAGGAGTACTTCCATCCATGTATCCGGATTTTTTTCTTTCTAAAGCTGAAATTGATTTTCTGATCAGAGGTCCAGGGGAAGTGGCAGTAAGGCAATACGCCAAAGATCCGACGGAGAGCAATTACAAAGACATACAAGGATTTTGTTATAAAAACAACGGAAGCGTTAAAATATCTCCTCAATTTGCAGTTAAGCCAGACCTAACCAAATTACCTCCTTCAGATTTAGAGGGTTTAAACATCGACGATTATATGAAAAGCAATAAATTTGGTAACGTACAGACTGCTCGTGGATGCCCTTACAACTGTCCCTATTGCTTTCATTCTAAGTATTGGGGGTTGGAGGTAGACTACAAACCCATAAAGAATATTAAACAAGAATTAAAAACTTTCGAAGAGCATGGCTGTGAGGTTATTTTTCTTACTGACTCCACATTCACGCTACACAAAAAAGCCGTTCAGAGTTTTGTAGACATGTACGAACAGGAAAAACTTTCAATGAGATTTATTCTTCAAACCAGGGCAGACCAATTCTCACAAGATGACGCGCAATTAATTAATAAGCTCAAACCTGTGTTCCTATTTTTAGGAGGAGAGTCGGGTTCCCAAGAGGTCTTGAAAAATTTAAGGGGTAAAGACGCCGATAAAGGTCGGCAACACGTTAAGACCTTGTTTAAAGCACTGGAATACGCTAAAAAATACGATTTAATATGCGCTAGCTCGTGGATAATCGGTCTACCGGGCGAAAGTGAGGAGACCGTGAAACAAACCGGAAAAGTTTTATACGACCTTACGAAAGCGGGCATGGACTGTGCTGACATTCGCATTTTACAGATATATCCCGGTTCTGATTACTACAACTCTCCTGAAAAATGGGGCTTGAAAATAAACAAAAGATTTTCCATCGAAGATCGCAACTTTGGTAATTGGGGTAAATTTGAATACTGTTCACACTCCACAGAGCATATGACAGGCGAAGAAATTATGAAGGCGGCAGAAAACGTAAGACTCGAGCTTTTAAAACTCTATTCTTCGAAAGGAAAGTAATTTTAAGGAGATCGATAAAGAATAATATATCAAAGCTACCTGATAATATTTAAAATAATTAAAGATAAAGATAAAAATAAAAAAATAAAATAAATTTTCTTAATTTTTTAAGAAAGCATACTTTTTTTCCAAGATTTAAAGCCTTTCGTTTCTTTTCCGCGATAAATTGCTTTTTTACCCGTTTGTTTTTCGTATATTTTCTGAAGAGTTTCGTCGTCCGCTCCTTTTAATTCTTCTCTTTTTATTTCTTCTTCGACTTCGTATTCTTCTTCTATTCGTTTAACGCGCTTTAGTACTGTGAATACTCCGTGGTTCCAAAGTACCAGTCCTATGTAGATTATCATCACTATTCCGAATAACAATAGCCCAACAAAGAGAACCCATTCTCCAGGATTAAAAGTGAAAACATATGCCCATAACTTTGCTACGAATTCCCAGAAAATCGAAGGTATAATAACGACCAAAAGGGTGATAATAAATATATAGACGCTTATCAATGTTACAGCTATTAGAAGCCTAAGAGTAGTGTAATCTTCGTATTTTTTGGCCAATACTCTGTCTTTGAATAATCTTTGGCAAAGCTTTAATATTCCACCTCTGAATAGCACATAGAAAAGAACAAGCAAGAAAAGATGAAGAACTACAATCCCAACAATAATAAGTGCACCAGCACCTGGCCCCCAAGCTTCAATAGTTTTCCATCTATCCGTCTCGATAAGCCATCCTATAATTGTTAACCAGATACCGAGAATGGTAACTCCTGAGGCAATAATTATCGAATAATAAATGGTTTTAGCAATGCGTAAATCCCAGGTACTATACTGGTCTAATGGATCCGCATCTCTTGTTGGTGCTTTTCGCGATTTGCGTGGCATTTTAATTTCCTCTAATTATATTAGTTTTTCTAATTTTTATTATAATATTTTTATTTTGTTTATTTGTATAGTTTACTATTGATAAGATATTAAAAATTGAAATTAATAAGGTGGTATTATCGAATCGCTAGAACAGAATGGCAATAAGGACACGAGCTAATCCCCTT
>JAUWDN010000279.1 GCA_030608765.1 Promethearchaeota archaeon | reverse complement strand
CTTTTTCTTGCCTTTTTAAAATGTTTATCTGACCAATTTCTAACGAGTTAAGGGAAACTATATAAATAAAAAAATTATAATATGATACAATAAATCAAATTAGTTTAATGATTAAAAATGGCTCAAAATTTTATATTTAATTTAGGGAATTTAAAAATAGATCAAATGAGTTTTGTTTACAAAGACATTAGAAAACAGGCAACAGAAATGGAGCAGATATATAGTATTCCTACTTTCGCCCAGATGGAAAATATTACTCATCAAGAAGCTACCTATCGCGGGAAAGAAGTAACTATCATAATAGATTATGCGCTTAGCCGTCTATTTAACATACAAATTGAACTTCAGCAGTGGAAAAGTGGAGATTGTCTTTTTAAAGAATTCATAGATCAAGGAAAAGAAGGACTTCATAGTATCGGTATATATGTAGAGGATCTAGAAGCATATATTGATGAATTCAAGAAAAGAGGGATTGAAGTATTACAAACTGGTCAAATTGGTAAACAAAAATTTGTTTATTTAGACACCAAACAAACTTTTGGTGTTTTATTAGAAATATCAACAACAGTGAAGCGACGAAGAAAAAAATAAAAGTGTCTGTCAAACCTTAATCAATAATTAAGATGTTTTTTTCTTAGTTATCCTTTTTAGATTAAAAAAAAAAGAAATAGAAATTAAATTTTTCTTCCTGTTTTTCTCCTTGCTCTTTTATAAAGTCTATCTAATACACCACGCATATCATCTGGGTTCGCTCTCATATCTTTTATTTGAATAGCGGCTTCACCTGGTAAAATTTCAAAACTTCCTTCTAAAATACTTTGAATAAATTCATTAGCTACTTCCTCTGCAGTCATAAGTGTACCTGAATCTGAAATTATTTTACATTCTTGTGGCTTAATCCTATTTTCTTCAGCAAGACCTGGAGTATCAGTATCTACAGGAAAAAGGATTGAGACTTTGATATTATAGGGTAATAATTCGTGTCGTAAAACTTCTGCTAAGCCAAAAAGAGCGTATTTACTTGGACAATAAGTTGTATAGCCCATAATTGCCATAAATCCCATAACTGAAGAGGTAAAAGTAATATATCCTTGCTTGCCCTCTAAAAAATAGGGTAATACAATAAGAGTAGGAACTAACTGACCATAATAATTTATATCCATGTTTCTTTTAAAGTCTTCAAGAGTCAATTGTTCAAGATATTGCACGTAAGCATAACCTACGAAATTAAATAGATAATCTGGAACTTTATGTTTATTAATAACATCTGTTATAAGTGGTTTTAATTTATCCATATCTGTAGTATCGCAAGAAATAATCTCTACGAATTGTGATTCTTCTAATTTTAGCTTATAACATTCCTCTTGAGTTTTATTTAACGCATCCATTCCTCTCGCGATAATACAGATACTACCTCCTAATTGAATAAATAACTTTGCTGTGGCTTTCCCCATCCCTTTGGAACCACCGGGAATTATCGCGAACTTTCCTTTAAAGGGTTGTTGAGCTATTAATTCTTCATTCACCATTTTAAATCAATTATATTTATATTCATTTCAATTTAAAACTTAATATTTAAGCTTTAAAGATGGTAATTCAACACTGGCAAAAAGTATCGCAGGCTTTTAGACATCTGATTTAAAATTCCATATCCCTCATTGAGTTTGGGGGGACCCCTACTTCTGCTATACCACCGTCTATTGGAAATATATGTCCGGTGATAAAGTCACTTCTAGGAGACGCAAGAAAAATCATCAGATTTACGACATCCTCAATCGTTCCAATTCTATTAAGAGGTGTTTTTACATCAGACATCTTCATAGATTGTAATACAGTATCTTCGTTATTTGCGTATATTCCAGTAACATGATAACCGGGAGCAATTGCATTAGAAGTTATGTAAGGTGCAAGAGTTTTTGCTACAAGTTGAGTTAAAGCAATAACACCTGCTTTACTAATACTGTAAGCCGAAAGCGTATCGTCAACGACCATTCCTGCTATAGAAGTAGTGTGAATTACTTTACCCCTTAAAGGCTCTATTTTTTGCCTATTCATTTTTCGACAAACATTTTTATCGACTAACCACTGTCCTTTAAGATTAACATCTATGGTTGTATCCCATGCTTTTTCTCCGATCTTAATTATGTTAACTCCCGCTTGAGCTTCAGTTCCAGCGTTATTAAATAAAATATACACATTATCGAGCTCGTTAAATGTTTGTTCCGTCATACTTTTTACTTGCTTTGAATCAGAAACATCGCAAACTATTGGAATTATTTTTTGTTTCGTTTCTTGCTCAATTTTCTTACTGGTTTCTTCTAATAGTTCTTCGTTTATGTCAATTAGGACTAAATCTGCGCCAAGTTTAGCAAATTCGTAGGCAACTCCTCTTCCAAAACCACTAGCACCTCCAGTTATTAAAACGCCCTTCCCATCTAAAAACTTTTCGTTCATATTATTTCATCTTTTTAATTTATTTTATATGTGTTATTTTGTCTATCCTTCTTTTATAGTTTTAATTCTAAGTATATTAGTTAAAAGGAAATAAAAAAGACAATCAATATTATTTTTAATAACCCGTGCAGGGTAGTCCTCAAGCGTCTAGATTTTATACGCTTGAATCATTCAATTTTTATTTTTGGAATTAATTTTGTAAATAAGTATCAATCGCATTGAGAATATCTTGAATTTTAGGTCTATCTGTTTTAGTACCGATATAAAGCCATACGATTTTACCGTTTCGATCTATTAGGTAAGTTGAAGGGATCGCAAGCTCGCTTTTAATCGTATCATAATCTATTGGTCTTCCAAAGACATTGTAATCTTTTGAAATCTTTGCTTGATCATCCGAAATAATTGAAAATTTATAGTTTTCTTTGTCGGCAAGCTTTTTTAAAGGTCTTACTCTATCCGTTCCGATCGATACAAATTTTACATTTCTCATTTCAATGTCAGAAATTTTACTATTTAGTTTT
>JAUWDN010000009.1 GCA_030608765.1 Promethearchaeota archaeon | reverse complement strand
TAGCCTTCTCGTCTAAGTCAGTCGGTTCGTCATTTACAATAATTAAATCTCCCTTTTCCCTTAGCGTGTAAAGTGGTAAATCACATACGGGGGCAACCGATAGAGAAGAACCCGCAATTAACATAACATCTGCTTTTTTAGCTAATGCTTGAGATTGATACATCTCAAATCTTGGTAATCCTTCTCCAAACAATACGACTGAAGGTTTGAGAGGAGCAGCACAATACTCGCATGATGGACCATGTTTCTTTTCTTTCTTCAATTTTCGAAAAACCTGCTCTTTTGTGTATGATGCTCTGCAACCTAAGCAAGTAAATCTATTGATGCTCCCGTGTACCTCATATACAATTACAGAACCCGCTTTTTGATGAAGTTCATCAATATTTTGAGTAATCACGGCTTTAATTAAATCCATCTTCTCCATTTCTGCCAGAGCATAGTGTCCTGGATTTGGTTTTGCTTTAAATAGGTTTGGGGCGATTTTCTGTGCCATCTCCCAGAATTTTGCTGGATTTTTTAAAAACGCTTCGATATTACCATAAATTTCCGGTTTATACTTTTTCCAAATACCTCCTTCACTTCTAAAGTCAGGTATTCCCGATTCTGTAGAGATTCCCGCCCCAGTTAAGGCAATTGCTTCTTTTGAATTTAATAGTAGTTCCACTGCTTTCTGGATTTTTTTCTTCTCAATTAATTTTATGATTTTCATTTAATTTGATGGAAAATTATATTGTAAGAATTGATTTCAACTAATTACCTCTTAGTTTTCAGCTATTTTTATTATATTTATTGAAATTATTAAAAGTTAATTGTTATATAGGTACAGAAAAATTAAAAATTCCTAAAATTAAAATAATCCTCCGATTTCTAGTATTTAAATTTAATCTATTCGAAAATAATTAATATTTTTATTATATATGAAATATTAAAGGAATAGTTTAATTATCTAATTATCATTTTTGTACCGATAATTTCTATGATAACAGGTTTTGCAATTGTTTTGGATGAAGAAGTATTGTATGTCTCTAATTCTAATAAATACCCCTCCTTTGAAATAGTGCTTTTCGTTGAAAAATTAATTAGTAGTCTTAACCCAAAAAATTATTGGCGATTAACGGACATTTATTTTGAAGGCGAACTCGGTAAAGAACGAATGATAATTAAACATTCAGTTACAGAGAACAATCAAAACCTTTTTTATTGCATTACTGGCGACTTTCCATCTAACTCGAAAGAAGTTTCTAAATTAATGGATGAATTTATTGAAAAGGTTGTTGCCAATTATGAAACCGCAGAAATAATTAAAAAAGTGTCTAATAACTCAGAGTTTTCAAAGGTTATTAAGTTAATTACTGGATATCTATGGGACAAATATCGAGAACCCATAGAGGACGAAATTATCGATTTAAAATGTTCTGATATGGAAAATAAGATAATTTATTGCGGAATTTCAGCTCAAGGATTACCCATTATTTCTCAATTGTACGATAAAACGCTTTTAAATAATTTTCAAAGGGAAATTACTGATGAAAATGTAGAGCTATATGCTTCTAGCATCTCCGCTAAAATAGCTACAATTATAATGAACGCTCAAATCAGAGCTAAAACAAACATAAAAGAAGTTCATTTCAACGATCTAGGCGACCATGGCTGCAAAAAAATAATACTTTGCAGTCCAATCAATGGTTATTCTTTAGATTTCATAGCCTCGGGAGATCTCGTTAAAATTAAAGAAATCTTTAAACAATTAGAAGAATATATCTCTCAAGAACATATTTTAAAGCAAGAATTTGTAGGAAATTTAAAACCCTTTAGACATTTGAAAACTCAACTTGATGAGTTTTTGATCAATAATTTCTAAATAAAATGCTTCTTTTTCTTATTTATGAAAGCTGTTATCATAGCAGCAGGAAAGGGTAAACGGCTCAGTCCAATTACATCTACGACACCAAAACCAATGATACCTATTGGAGGTAAACCACTATTAGAACATTCTATTTTAAGTCTAAGAGAAGTGGGGATAACAGAAATCTTAATAATAGTTGGCTACAGAGAAGACATAATAAAGGACTATTTCGGGGATGGTTTCAACAAATTTAATGTGAAAATAGATTATGTTTCTCAAACAGAACACTTAGGTACTGCTCATGCGGTTGGATTTGCGAAGGATTTCGTAGGAGAAGATAACTTCTTACTAATGTATGGAGATTTACTTACAGATCCTAAGGTATTTGAAGAAATTATTAATAGTTACAAAAAAGATCAAACTGAGGGATTAATCTCTTTATTCGAAGTCAGCCATCCCCAAGAATTTGGGATAATTTCATTAGATTCTGCTGGTTACGTAGAAAGTATTACTGAAAAACCTTCCTTGGATTTGGAATTAGGAAATTTAGCAAACGCGGGAATCTTTATCTTTAATCCCTTGATATTTAAAGCAGTAGAAAAAACAGAGCCTTCTATAAGGAAAGAATTAGAATTCACTGACTCTATGAGAATTCTTATTAACGATTTAAACGGAAAAATTAAAGGATATGTTATAAAGGATTTATTTTGGAGCGATATAGGATTACCTTGGCACCTCTTAGATGCGAATAAATTTCTTTTGAATAATATTAAAAAAGATATTAAGGGAAAAGTCGAAGAAAATGTACAGATTATTGGAGATGTTAGAATAGGAAAGAACACATTAATTAGATCTGGATCTTATATTATAGGCCCTTGTCATATAGGAGAAAACTCTTTAATTGGACCGAATGCGTTTATACGACCTTTTACCTCTATAGGGGATGATTGTCATATTGGAATGTCTGAGATCAAGAACTCCTTGATTTTTTCAAATACTTCCATACCTCATTTTAATTATATTGGGGATTCTATTATTTGCGAAAATGTTAATCTCGGTGCAGGAACTAAAATTTCTAACTTGAGGTTCGATAACAACAGTATAAAAATGAAAATTAATGAGAAATTAATCGATTCTGGGAGACGAAAATTAGGTGCTATTATTGGACCAAATTCGCAGACAGGAATTAATTCCAGCATAATGTGTGGTATGAAAATAGGGGAAGGATCTGTAATTGGAGCGCACACTATGGTGAATGAAGATATTCCTGCGAATACTTTATATTATCAGGATAAGAATGGAATAACGAAAAAAAGCAGAGGCAATTAATTTAACTATTTCACAAAATGTTTATTTGGAAACTTCTTTGGGTGAAGTGTCCACTACAGGTTCGGTTTTTGTATCTTTTGTATTTTTTTTAGAATAAGTTCTAGTCCGAGTAAGCTTCTTAACATTTATTCTCTCAGTTCTTTTTATATCGCTTTTTCTAGATCGTTTAACTTCTACTTCAACAACTTCAAAGTCTTCATCTTGTGTTACATAGACCTGATCTTCTCCACCTTCAGGAACGCTGATTAATTTACATTTTATTATCGCGCAGTTTGATAAAGGATATATTGTTTTGGCGATTCTTAGAATTTGGTTTGAAAATTCGGAGTAAATCATTCCAGAAATAAATTTTTCATGATTAAGTGTTTTAGCAAATTCTTTTAAAATTTCTCTCATGATTTTTCTAATGACAATTTGTTGAGAACTACGAGCTCTTTTTATTGTGGTACAAATTATTGTTAATCGGAAAACATAATCGTCTTTAGTTGTTAAATTCATTATTGTTTGGATTTTAGAACTCCCTCTTCCTATTAACGATCTGACATGATCATTCGTATATGTATGCCCTAAAAAAATAGCTTTCGCTTGTTTTGATTCGGGATTTACTTGGACCACTTTAAATTTTAACTTTAGACTAATATCTTCGTATTTCTTAGTAAAATCGTATAATAAAGTTTCGATAGTTCTGCCAATAATATTGTTCTCCATCCCAATAATTTCTCCTATCGGTTTAAAGTTGAAACTTTTAGGAGAAATGACGGTGTACCAATCCTTATCTTTAAACGAGACTTTCCTTAACTTCGACTTCTTTTTCTTTGCTTTTTGGCTCATTTCTTATTCTTACCTCATAACAATTGTTCTGATTTTCTTTGGATCGTATTTAAAATCCGATTCCAGCACTTTTTTACCCTTGTAATACTTGATAAGTCTGTAAATCTTGCTTTCTGTACGTTGTAACCCCAGTTTTGAATGCAAATCTTTATGATTTGATTCTAAATGTTTTCTTAGGTTAAGTGCCTTTTTCACTAAGTTAGTCAAATCCTCGGGAAGTGGAGCTTCAATATCATGCTCTTTAAAAATTTGATTAATAGATTTACCAGTAACTACTTTTACTAATGGAATGCCATAGGAATCCCTTAAGATCACACCAATTAACGATTGAGAAACTCCCTTTCTTGCTAACTTAACAACTTCGCTTTCTACTTCTTCAGAAGAAAGTTCCACCCATACTGGTTTTTCCCGTCTAGCTGGACGAGTGCTTCCAGATTTCCCTTTCTTTCTTGAGTGCATTCGAGCCATTTTTTGCGTCCCAGTTTATGAAATAATTAATAAATGTACTTTTATTGATGAACATTATAAAGAATCATGTAAATTAAAATTTTTGAATTTGTTAACTAAAACCTTATTAATCTAAATTAATCATAGGAAATTAGTGTAATTATGGAAAAGGAAAAAGAAACGATTTATTTCATTACTGGTAATAATAGTAAATTTAATGAAATTCAAAATTTGTTCCAAAAGGAAGATATATCTTACGAACTAAAGCGTAACACGATTAAGACTACCGAGGTTCAAGCATCTAGCATTAAAGAAGTAGCCATATTTAAATTAAATAGCGTAAGAGGAAAGGTGAATAGTTCTTTTTTTATAGAGGACGCTGGGTTTTTCGTTGACAAACCTCTTAATGGTTTTCCTGGAGTATATTCAAAATATGTATTAAATACAATTGGTAATAAGGGTATTTTAAACCTTATTAAAGACTATAGCGACACTAAGGCTCATTTTGAGGCTGTTATTGCTCTCTTCTTTCAACCTTTTAATGAAACCCTAATATTTGAGGGAGTTGTAGAAGGAGAAGTTGCAGAAAATATTAGGGGTAGGGGAGGTTTTGGCTTTGATCCCATCTTTATTCCTGAAGAATTTCCAAAAAGAACCTTTGCTGAACTAACGACAGCAGAAAAAAATTTGGTCTCACATAGAGGAAAAGCTTGGAATAAAATGTTTGAATTTCTTAAAAAAAATCAATCCTAATCGTTAAAAAGTTTGACGGAATATATCCATTACGCTTTGTCTACTTAACTTTATAAGAATCAAATACATGCCCAAAATACCCACGATAATTGAGATGGAAAAGACTCTAATCAGAACATCCACAGGAATTGAAAAAACAATCGGCATTTCAGTAAAAAGACCTAAATTTGTTTCCATTAAATATGCGCAATAGGTACCTATTATTGTTCCCATTGTCCCACTACTCAACATTATGATTATACTTTCAACCAAGAATAATTTTCTTACATCTTTGGCCTTCATACCCATGGATCTTAATATACCGATCTCAAATTTCCTTTCTAACATGATCGCATACATGGTACTAATTAATCCGAAGATAGCAATTACGATCGCAAACCAAAGGATTACTTCCATTAAAGTACTCTGTCTATCAAGCATACTTTGCATAAAATTGACTTTTGTAATTGCATCGTCTAGAACAAATTCTGTATCCTTAGCTAGTTTTTCTATCTCTTCTTTTGTTTCTTCAATAATTTCTAAGGAGTCATCTACTAAATTGATGAAAACTTTATCTATAATCATACTCGAACCACCAGGATCCTTAACATCCATCAAACGCATATAATTCTCTGTAGATACCATGATACCTCCACCTTCTGCCATAGCTTGAGAGCTCCTAAAGTTAGTAAAACCAGGCATTCCTCCTGAGATTCCTACAACACGAAAAAGCGTAACATTTCCCAGATCGTTATCCACCTTAGGGTTGTAGAATGTTAACCTAATATATTCGCCAACATCGTTTATTCCAAGGACGCTAGCTAGAGAGTTCGCAATTATGCAAGTGTTATTATATTCATAAAGTTGACTAAATGAATAATTAAAACCACTCTGTGGACTACTCCAAATCATAAGATTTTCGTCCATTAATTTGTAGTAATTTTTTTCAACACCAATAAACCCAATTTCAATTTCATCGAATTCTGCGATATCCCCTGCTATCACTTGATATTTTGTAGATGCTTGCGCAGAGTAAAATTCAAAAATGTTTACGAATGCATCGTTGATAGCTTCTTCATCAAAACTCATAGTACCTTCGCTGAAATCAAAAAGCACTGATAAAATAGCGGTAAAATCAAACATATTGAATAATGTTATTGCCGTATCTTCGACTCCATGAACTGATTTGAGTTCTTGAACTAAATCTAAAGTAACTGCCTTGTTTTCAGAATCTAATCCTTGATTAATTAAAACCAAATCAGAGCCATACTGAAATTTTAAGTTTGTTGACATATTTTTAGATTCCATTTCTGTAACGCTTGTTATGAAAAAAATAAATGAAAAACTAATAGCAAACATCACAATCGTGCTTGTATTACGCCTTCTATTTCTTTTTAAAGAAATTTTTATAATATGAGCATATCTCCTTATTAAGGGGGTAATCGCACTTATAAGTAGGCTTTGAATAATCGGGATAATACCTACGGATGCGAATACCAGACCAATTAATATAGCAACAATAAGTCCGATAAATAAGGCTGCTACAGTCATCAAATCTCCTGTTACGGAAATGGTTGGGAGGAGAAGAAAAACAATCATACCTATTGTCGCAAGAGAGATACCAACTAGAAAATTCCTAACATTCATACTTCCTTCTTTTTTAATTTCCCAACCTTCTTCCTTTTTATGAAACGGTGTAATGGATTTAATGATATCAATTTTTGCGGTTCTTAGAGCGGGAAACAATGATACTACTAAAGAAACACCAAAACCTATCGAAAAAGCTACAATAATTGTCTGTGGTTGAATTACATATTCCATATTTTGAATTGGAAAATCTGTCGTGACAAACATTGCATTCACTATTGGTTCTGTTCCCACAAGCCCAATGATAATTCCTATAATTGATCCAACAACCCCAATTATTATACCCTCAAAGATAACCATCTTCACGGGGAATGTCTTCTTCCCCCCCACTACTCTTAATATGCCATATTCCCTTACTCTTTCTTCTGATGATGTGGAGAGAATAGAATTTATTAAAATCCCCGTAATAAGCATCGATATTATTGTAATAAACCAAAAAATGATCGTCATACTAATAAGCATAAATTGCTGACTGGTTATTTCTTGTAATTTCGGCATTGATACGGCATAAATATTTGGATCTAATCTCTGTTGAATCCGCGTACCAATTTCACGTATTTTTCTTTTCGTAAAAGCTATATCGCTTACAACATAAATTGATTGTGGATTTTCAATTATGCCCATAATTAAATTAATCTGTCCTACTTTATCTAAAAATAATTGGGCTTGTTGTAAGTTTATAATTACTAAAGCGTTTTCAAAATTAGTAAATTTAGAATCTTGCTTACAAATTGCCACAACTTCAACGTCTAAAGTATCAAATTGGGATTCTAAATACACTACATCCCCCAAACTAACATTTAGTAATTCTGCTACTATCCATAAGATAACACATTCTCCTAATCTTGGCTCGCTATTATAAATCTCACCTGTTTCTTTGCCATCTTCATTAACTAACTTTAAGTCTCCAATATGTCCATTATTGGCCTCTTTAATAAAGTCAATTCCATAGATTTGTAAAGTCCCAGTTGAGTTTATATTATCGGAAGAAGCTTTTGCAAGCATCATTATTCTTGGAAAAAGCTCTTCTACCCCACTAATATCATGCAATTCGTTATCGATAATAGATTCATCGAAGAATGGATCAAAAGTTAAATCTGATTTCGGAACTTCTGAGATGATGATATCAGAGCTCCCAGTAGATCTTGTTATCATTCCCATATAATTATAAGACATCGAGTCATTAACCATTCCAATTGCCGTCAAAAGGATTATAGAAACTGCAATACCACCTATTGCAAATAGAGCTTTTGCGCGATCTCTTTTAATATTTAGCCATGTCTGCTTCATGAACTGAAGCTTAATATTAGTCTTAATCTTGTATAAAATATTTTGCAAACTCAATTTTTCTGGTTTTAATTACTCTTATATTTATTAGGAATCCAATATACTAAATTTTCTATTTCGAATTTCGTATTTTCTTAGAAGTAAACCTTTTTGATTTAGAATGTGTCTAATCTCTTCTTTCTCGCGCCTTACCAATCTAACACCTTCGCATTTTTTATTCTTACAGTAGTAATCATCGCTCGGTTCGTTTTTAAAATACCACTTTTGGCAATTTATACAATGATAAGCCGCGTAAATTTGATCATGGTTGCATACAGGGCATAAATAATTAAAATCATTTGATTCAAACCATGACTTGCAATACTTACAGTGAAGAATTAACGGTCTTACTTGTCCATCTTGAGTCTCTATTAACTCTATCCTTTTTATAATTTTATCCTTATTAATAATTTTTAATCTACTTTTCTCAGCTTTGTTATTTCTGCGGTGTCGAACAAAAAGATACGATGATATGGCTACAATCACAACACCTGCAAAAAAGATTAAAATTGGTCCCCAAGTGCGTAGATCTATTAATCCGTTTTCTACTGTAACAGATATTGAATATTCGGCTCTATTTCCTTCAATATCAAAAGCTACGATTTTTATTTGATGTTGCCCATTGTAATATAATGTTGTCTCCCATTGAAATGTTAATACTCCCGTTTCAGAATTGAAATCTTGGGAATTTTGGGCAATAATCTGGTTATCTATATACAAAAATATTCTTGAATTATCTAATTCAACATCATCGCTGATAGACGCGTTTATTATCGTAAGGGAATTAACGACTTCCTTGTTTAGTGGGCTAAGTAGTTCAATTGTTGGGGCGATAAAGTCTGTGGATTGATCATATCCTATGTATATGTTGGATAATAACCATCCATGACTCAGTCCTGTAGTAAGATCGTTCGAAGAAAGTGTAAACATTATTAAAACTATCTCATTAGAATATTGCGATAGATCAATTGACTCGTTTCCGGAAAGATTATCGTCATCATAGAAGTAAGATTTGAGGATAGTCCAACTTTCACCAAAATCCTTTGATATGGAAATGGTACAGTTATCTAATTCCTCAGGATCTAAGAAAAATTCATTTTGTAAGGAAATTTCATAAGAAAACTTCAGGAAAACATCATACTCATCCCTAATAAGTAAGGGATGGGTGATAAGTTTAATGTCCCAATTAGTCTCGTAACCTTGATAAAGACTTCCGTAACTTTGCCCTAATCCCCCATAAATATAAAATTGCTTAAACTGTGAGAAAAAATGCCAAGTATTGTCTCCCAACAACCATGGAGTCAATTCTTTTTGACTTGGAGTTCCCATTACATAGTAATCTGTCAAATTTATATTTGAATATTGATAACCAATCAATTTATTACTCTGGTTTACGTTAAACTCATATACTGTAGGATTCTGAAACTCAAACAATGTATTATTTTGATTATAGTAACTCGTTGAGTTCACAAATTCTCCATCAAAAGTATGGAACCTAAAGGAAAGGTTAGCAAATTCACCTATATTTAACGATTTAACAAATAAAATCCCTCGACTATCGATAGAATCGAAGCTAGCATTCCACACTCCAAAAGCATTTATCATAGAATAGTTATAGTTATCAATTTCAAGATAAACAAATTTAGGATAATTATTGTCAGAATCGAAATATCTACAATAGAACTTATAACTATCGTATTTAAAACCTTGAGTTATGGGTAAATCTTCGTTGATATCAAAAATAATTTCTGGTGAATTGAGATTAGTGTAGTTCTCTAAAGAAAAATAATCTAACATTAATCCTTTATATTGTACCGGATCATATTCATCATCGATTAATGCAAAGAACCTAAATTGCACATAATTTCCGATATACTGAGTAATATTTACTTCTTCAAGGAACCAATCTCTTTCTTCGTCTGTGTAGGTTTTTAATGTAATCCAACCCGTCCAATTTGGATTAATTTGCAAATAGATGAAATCACCTGAGTTTATGCTTATTCTTTGTCCAAATTTAGCAAAAATTTGTGTAGTGTTTTTATTAATTTGCGTTATGTTAATCAATGGGCTTCTTAAAGATCCATTTGGAAAGGGATTTGTAATAATATAAGGCTGATATGTGTAATTTGAAGGATAATTGTGATCTCTACCAAAATACATTGCTGACCAATCACCAGAATGAAGATAAGACCTATTATCGTTCTGATTATTTTGAGTTAATAACCCCCATCCCGTTCCATTATAGGTCCAACCATTATAACCATCATTAAAATCATGAGTGTATGGAAATCTTTCACTATCGCTTGGAAATTCGACAGTAATGTTCAATAGTTCTGATGCAGGGTATCTAACTTGATGGGAGCCATCACTCGCAATAAAAAAGTAGTGATATGTATCAGGAACAGGAAATGTAATTAAATCGCTTCTAAAAATAGCTCCATCGGTATAATTATTATCAAACGCAAATAATTGGGATAAACTATAATTTTTAGCAGTCTCTACAATTGATACATATACCTCTTGAGGAGGTACATTAGAGGAGTCGTTATCGAAATATTCTATATAAAACCAGTAGCTATCAATAGAATAATTCTTGGCGGGGTCGTTACCATAGAATTCTTGAAGGCTAATGACTGTATCATTCTTTGCTCCCCCAAAATATGTAATCTCTGGAACTTTCAACTCAGGTATGAACTCATTTAGAACAGTCGTAATGTTTAATCTAAAATTACTATTACCTTCTATAGCTTTCACGATAATTATACAATTTGTCTGGTTCAATTTTGGTGTAAAATAGATGTAATCGGAATCACCATACCATTTTTGTCCTGCTTCTAATAAAATTGGTTCTCCAAATAGATTAGATTCGTTCGAGAATAAAAATATGTCAAAATCTGCATTTTCATCAACATCCGTTAAATTAAATAAATATTGAATGTCTTCTTGTAAAGAAACCATTCTAGCAAAAGCGTGATTTCCTAGTGGATTTATTTCAGAGCTTGTTAAATTATTATTTATAGATTGATTTATCTCAATACTTTTCGTTAAAGCATCAATTGCCGCTTGAATGTTCAACCTTCCATACCCTTCATGCTCATCTTTTAGATTATTTAATAAGCCACTATATAACGACGGGGAATAATTACTTTCGTCTATGTCTGTTTGGGGATCATCTTCTCTTTCAAGATTTGTTTCTGTAGCAGTCATTAATAATATGGCTTTAAGCATTTGAACCATTTTTGATAGATCTTGATTATTCCACTCTGTCCAAGTACCCCATTTTGCATCAATTAGTAGATTTATAGCTGCTGATACAATTGCTGCAGATATTGACGTACCATATGCTGCAGTAGTCTCATCTGATCTACTATCTGCGCTAATTATTGAACGCCCTCCCGGTAGTGCACTTCCTCCAGGAGCAACTAAATCTGGCTTAAGATTATTATCGTCACCATCTCCCCCCATACTACTATAAGAAGTTATCTGATCTTTATCGTTGATTGCACCCACAACAATAGCATTTTTGTTTTTCCCTAACGTGTTAAACGGTTCGGATCCTTCAATCCCATTATTTCCCGCAGCAATTACTACTAAAATATGGTTCTCAATTACATCATCAATCACCGCATTTATAGCAGAAACATCTTCTCCTAATGTTCCGATGCTTAAACAAACACTAACTATGTGATGCGCCGTCCGGTTAAATATCACGCTTGCCATTGCGGATATTAAATCAGATACGTACCCTTTTCCGGTTTGATTTACGATTTTATACGCTACAATTTTGGTTGCATTAGCTATTCCAGTAAAGTGATTATAATTTTCAACATATACTTCTGGAAAATAAGAAATAGATGAATTAAACGAAAATTCTGGGATAAAATTACTTTTTTTGTGATATTTAATATATACATCATAGATACCACTTTTAGTAGGAGTAATATCATGAATTATTGAATAATATTGGGTTGGAGTTTGAATACTAGTCGCGTTGACTAAGCTTGAATTATAATATAATTCGAACCAGAATTTATCAATTTCATTTAATTGAAATTTACTAGTGGAATTTATTACGACATGCGAATTTGTTTCTGAAACATTGGCAGAAAAAATCTTGACTGAATAATTTTTGGAAGGTAAATATTCGTCAAAAAAATCTAAATGAGAATAATTCCCGTACAAATTTACAATCGATGGACTAGAAGAGTTAGATGTTTTTGTCCCCGTGCCTGCAATAACTGAAGAAATGAATGTACCATGACCGTTATTATCAGAAATTAGTTCATGATCCACAAAATTTTGCCATCCAATGATTTTTCCTTGCAAAAAATCATGATTAGGATTTACACCAGTATCCAAAACGGCAATAGAAGAATCTGTATTACCCTTATAGCCATTTACATACCACGATGAGTTAGCAGCTTGGGTTTGAACGCTTGCATAATTCATTTGAACTTCAATAATTTCATCTGTGTTAATATTTATTTCTGGATATTCACTGGTATAAGCAGAAATATTTTCCGCTGGAATTAAGCCAGCGAATCCAGAAAAGTTGCTAAATAAACCATTCCAGTCTTCATTTTCTTTCAAGCTCCCTCCATAAAATTCAAACGTGCTTTTAGCGCTAACATCATACACGGAATTGTTAAAGAAAACTATGACTGGTTTCATGCCATTACTTGAGGTATGGAGATATTCATTACTTTCTGTTAGCTTTATTGGGTTTAAAATGTAATTATTTAAATTTAGTAAATCAAAAATGAAATTTGATCCAACAGAGGAACTAATGATAATGAATAACACAAGAGTTAATTCAAATCTTTTCTTCAGCTATCCACCTCACCTCCATTTCCTTTTTCTATAGTTACATCTTCCTGTGTTTTAGACATTAAATTAAATCTATCTCTTAAAGTATTTTCGATTTTTAGAATAGCATCGCTGCGAGATATTTTAAAAAGCATCAACTCGTTTCTTTGAAGTTCATACTTTTTAGCATTATATTTCCTAGTTTTCCAAACAAAAATAATTAAAATTATTGCTGCCACTATAGATGGACCTAATACAAAAAACATTTGTATATTTTCGGGAATTATAACTTTAA